>CAJJBH010000080.1 GCA_905182355.1 uncultured Paracoccaceae bacterium
TAAATTCCTCTTTTGAGAGTGCAAAAGCCAACTCCTGCCCAACAGGAGACCAACAAACCATAAGGGAAGGAAAGGCACCACCAAAAACAACCCAACGAATGCAAACGGACCGCCGCTAAACATTGGAGCTAGAATAATGAGCCAAGTTATTATTGCTGCCCAGCCTATAGCTTCACGCCCTTCGCCAACAAGTACTCCACGCAAAACGCCAAGACCGACGGGAAGGCAAGCCAGTATGATAAATATGGTTATCACACCGCGCCCTTTGCCAATTGCGCAGGCAACCCGTTGGCCCAGCCAGAAATCGACCCAGCCCCAAGGCACACAACCATATCACCCGCCTTGGCGTTTTCGCGTACGAAACGGGCCAGATCAGCCTCACCCTCAATGGCTTGTGCATGACGGTGTCCGTGGCGGACAAGGCCCGCAACCAGATCATCACGTGACGCGCCATCAATCGGGTCTTCCCCAGCCGCAAAAATATCGGCGATCCCGACGACATCGGCATCATTGAAGCAGGCACAGAACTCATCAAAGTGGTGCGACAGACGTGTAAATCGGTGCGGTTGATGCACGGCGATCACACGGCCTTCACTCGATTGTCGGGCGGCTTTAAGCGCCGCCAAAATTTCAACTGGATGGTGTGCGTAATCATCAATGATGGTCACACCGTCCACAACATCCACTTTGGTAAAGCGACGGTTCACTCCACCAAAATTGGCCAATGCGCCCCGAATTTCATCCTGCGTCATACCCAAATGACGGGCCACTGCCACAGCTGCCAGCGCGTTCGAGACGTTATGATCCCCAGGCATCGGCAGTGTGCAGCCCTCAATCATTTCGTCCTCGGTCTGCAAAGCAATGTCGAAGTGGGCCACACCACCTTTGTAGGTCAGATTGAGCACCCGAACGTCGGCCTGGGAGTTGAAGCCATAGGTCACAACACGGCGGTCGGTTAGTTTGCCCACCAACGCCTGTACTTCAGGGTGATCAGTGCAGCACACAGCCATACCGTAAAACGGAATATTTGATACGAAGTTCAAGAACCCTTGGCGTAAGGTGTCAAAATCACCCCAATGTTCCATATGTTCGGGATCAATGTTGGTCACGATGGCAATGGTCGCAGGCAAACGATTGAATGTGCCGTCGCTTTCATCCGCCTCTACAACCATCCATTCACCCTGCCCCATACGGGCGTTCGATCCGTAGGCGTGAATGATACCACCGTTGACGACAGTTGGGTCAAAGTTACCGGCGACCATCAGTTCAGCCATCATCGTGGTCGTGGTGGTTTTACCATGCGTTCCTGCAACAGCGATATTAGATTTCAGACGCATTAGTTCGGCCAGCATTTCGGCACGGCGCACAATAGGCAGGCCACGGGCGCGGGCGGCATCAAGTTCGGGGTTCCCCGGCTTGATCGCAGACGAAATAACGATGACTGCTGCATCTTTGATGTTTTCGGCAGCTTGTCCTTCAAATATCAAAGCACCGTGCTCGGCCAATCGATCTGTAATTTTGGTGGTTTTCTGATCTGACCCTTGAACAACATACCCGTGATTCAGCAACACTTCGGCAATGCCAGACATGCCAATGCCGCCAATACCAACAAAATGGATGGGACCAACGTCACCGGGAAGTTTTGTGGCAGCGTTCATGCGCTTGCTCCTTTATTCGCCAAGGTCAGTACGAGATCGACCAGCGTTTGTGTGGCTTCGGGTTTACCTTCGGACAGTGCTGCGTTTGACATTTTCCCCGCAGCGCTTGGGGTATTTAGGATCACAGAGATTTGTTCACTTAAGGCTTCAATGCTTAAGGCAGACTCTGGGATCAAAACTGCGGCCCCTGCATCTACCAAGCCACGCGCGTTCGCGCTTTGATGATCGCCTGTTGCAGCCGCATATGGGATCAAGATCGACGGGCGGCCAATCACGCTGATGTCCGCCACTGAGGAAGCACCCGAACGTGAAATCACCAGTTGGGCTTCGGATATGCGACGTGGCACGTCCTGGAAAAACGGCTGCACGTCAGCATTGATACCCTGAGACGCATAATAATCGCGCACACGCTCTTCGTCTTCGCCACGCGCTTGGTGCGAAATGCGCAAGTTATTTAACATCTCAACGGGCAGTTGGGCGATAGCAGGTGGGACGATGTCACTTAGAATGCGTGCGCCTTGGCTGCCACCAATCACCAGCAAATCCATCGGATATTCACCCGGCTGAATGTAACCGGCACCGGCACGGGCCAACACACTTGAACGCACGGGATTGCCCACATGGTGACCTTCGATCCCTTCGGCCAAGTCAGTTGGCCAAGTTCCGCACGCCACAACATCAACGCGTGGTGCGAACAATGTGTTCACACGACCCAGCACCCCATTTTGTTCATGGATCATTCGGGGTAGGCGCAACAAAGTCGCGGCTGACATGGCCGGAATGCTTGGATACCCGCCAAAGCCAACAACCACATCAGGCATGTCACGCAACATTTTATAGGCCGCACTGACAACGCCACCAGCAATACGAAACGGCACCAATACCTTGGCCAAAATGCCACCACGGGCAAAAGTTGCACTGCTGATCTGTTCGATCTCGGTGGTGTGAGGGAAGCCACCTGTGTAGCGCGCACCGCGCGCGTCCGTGCTTAATTTAACCCGCCAGCCATTTTTCAGCATTTCCTCAGCCAAAGCCTGGGCAGGGAACATGTGGCCACCAGTGCCACCTGCAGCGATCAATAGTAGTGGTTGTTTCATCGCATGCGCCCTCTACCCAATAGCTCGCTAATTTCGCCCTGTGGACGTGTGCGGGTAAAAGCCAGCAACATCCCAAGCGCAATGCCAGAAGCGATCACAGACGATCCGCCATAACTGACAAACGGTAGGGTCATGCCTTTGGCTGGCAGCAAGCGCACCGCAACACCCATGTTGATCATCGCCTGAACGCCAAACATGCAGGCAAGCCCAGTTCCCGCAAGGCGAATAAACGGATCACGTTCACGCACAAGGCGCAGCAAAGACCGCACAACAACGCTGCCATAAAGCACTATGATAAACAGCACTAGGATCAGCCCGTATTCTTCGGCCGCAACGGCAATAATAAAATCTGTGTGTGCATCAGGTAGGGACCATTTTACTTGCCCCTCGCCCACACCGACGCCAAACAAACCACCCTCGCGGATCGCGTTTGTCGCGTAACCCAACTGGGTTGTCGGATCAACGTCTGTGCTTAGGAAACCATCAATACGGCGGGCAAAGTGTTCGGAATTGGCATACGCAATTGTACCAGCCAAAACGACCAGCCCAGCCATACCCACCATCAGAACAATCGGCGCACCTGCCACAAAATACATCACACCCCAGCCGAACAGGACCAAGCAGGCTTGGCCAAAGTCAGGCTGCAAAGCCAACATCAACACAATTGCAATGCACAGCGCAAACGACCAAGTGCGACCCGGGGGGCCATTTAATTCTTGGCTTGCGGCCATCATCCATGCGGCGGCAACTACGAATCCAGGCTTCAAGAATTCAGATGGTTGCAGGGACGCAAAACCAAGGCTGTACCAACGCACCGCCCCTTTACCAAAATCTGTTCCAAAGAATGGCAGCAGCGCCAAAGCGACGAACGCACACAAAAAACCCAAGACGGCCAAACGGCGCACTAACAAAGGCGTCATCATCGAGGTCAGCATCATAACGATCAGCGCAACGCAGCCAAAGAAGGCTTGGCGCTGTACATAATGGAAGGGTTCAAAGCCATTTTTGGCAGCCAATGGGGGTGAAGACGCCAACCCCAATAACAAACCTACGGCAAACAGGATCAAAATGCAGGACAATGCCCACTTATCAATCGTCCGCCACCATTTGGGAAGGATCGGTTCGCCACGTTGAACCGGAACCGCACCATAGACCATTTCTGTCATGGTTATCGCCTTTACACTGCCTCAAAACGTCCCTTTTCGGGATCTGAGGACAAGTATAACGTGGTTTTACACTTTGGGCTAGTGTGTTTTCGTCCTTGCTTGGCGTCGATTTATGAGGGGTTCTCGTCCTTGACTGCCCCAGTCCAGTCAGGCACTGGCTGCATATGCATTTTGATACATTGATCATCGGGGCCGGAGCTGCAGGCATGATGTGTGCCGCCAACTGTGGTGGGCGCGTTGTGATTGTGGATCACGCCAAAGCACCAGGCGAAAAAATCCGCATTTCGGGCGGTGGGCGTTGTAACTTTACCAACATGCATTGCACTCCGCAGGCGTTTTTATCGCAGAACCCACACTTCGCGAAATCTGCACTGGCACGTTACACCCAATGGGATTTTGTCGAACTGGTCGATCAACACGGGATCAAATGGCACGAGAAAACGTTGGGGCAGTTGTTCTGCGACGTGTCCGCTAAAGAAATCGTGACGATGCTGCGCAGCTTGATGCTGGACGCAGGGGTTGAGCTGCACTTACAAACGTCGGTCAAAGATTTGGTTAAGACCGAAAGTGGCTATGCGGCCACCCTATCAGGGCCAAACGGTGACAAGCCGATCACCGCTCAAAACCTTGTGGTTGCATCTGGTGGCAAATCGATCCCAAAGATGGGCGCAACAGGATTTGCCTATGACATCGCCCGCCAATTCGATCTGGCGCTGATTGAAACGCAACCTGCCTTGGTCCCATTTACCTTTGCGGAAAACCGCTTCACGCCGTTGGCGGGTGTCGCAGCCCCTGCCCGCGTAACCGCGCAAGGCACCAGTTTTGACGAAGCAATACTGTTCACACACCGCGGGTTATCTGGTCCAGTTGTATTACAAGCCTCAAGCTATTGGGCAGAGGGTCAAGACATTACTGTCAACATTGATCCCGACAATTCTTTGATGGAAGCCCTGCGCAGCAAACGCCAAGAACAAGGACGCAAGAACCTGACAACTGAGTTGGCAAAGCTGTTGCCATCGCGCTTGGTCGAGCACTTGGCCATAACAATGGATCTAAGCGGCAACCTTGCAGATCAATCCGATAAACGCTTGGCCGAAATCATTGATGAATTGCAAAACTGGAACATGACGCCGTCAGGCACTGAAGGCTACCGCACAGCCGAGGTCACATTGGGCGGGGTTGATACAGACGCCTTGTCATCCAAAACAATGGCTGCAAAAACAAATCCATCGCTGTATTTCATCGGTGAAGCCGTCGATGTCACGGGATGGCTGGGCGGTTATAATTTCCAATGGGCATGGTCGTCCGGTATGGCCGCCGCCCGTGCAATCGCAGCGGGCTAAGCCTGTTCTAAACGCTTTGTAACTTCAGCTATGAAATCATCGCCACGCCGCTCAAAGCTGTCGTATTGATCAAAGCTGGCGGTGGCAGGTGCCAAAAGCACGGTATCTCCATCCTGAGCATCGGACATTGCTGCCGCAACGGCGTCAGCCATTGTTGTGCAAACTTGTGTTTCAGCGCTTAATTGCATTGCAAACTGCGCAGCCTCGCGCCCGATCACATAGGCTTTGATCACATCACCTGAAACCTCGTTGAGCGGTTCGACCCCGCCCTCTTTTTGCAGGCCACCACAAATCCAACGGATATTTTTGAAGGCTTGAAGGGCTTTGGCCGCACTGTCGACGTTTGTGGCTTTGCTGTCATTCACATAACGTACGCCATCGGCTTGCGCGATGGTCTGGCTGCGATGTGGTAATCCGCCAAAGGCATGAAACGCAGCCTCAATTACACGTGGGGCAAGCCCCAGCGTACGGCATGCGGCATAGGCGGCACAGGCGTTTTGATGATTGTGTGCGCCCGGCAATCCTGTGATTTGGCGCAGATCAATGGACCCAGCTTGGCGGCCCTTGCGGTATTCACTTAAAAACCCTTTGCGCGCAAAAACCTGCCAACCTGGGCCGGTCAGTTTTTCTTCAACTGAAACGCGGATTACACGGTCGTCCGCCGCGCCTTCGCCCAACTGACCTGCCAAAAACATACCCTCGGCCTCGTCCACGCCAATCACTGCGCGATCAGGCCCACCCTCTGCGAACAAGCGGCGCTTGGCGGCAAAATATCCACCCATTCCAGCGTGGCGGTCCAAGTGGTCGGGGGTGAGATTGGTAAAGACAGCGACGTCTGGTGTCAGACTGCGGGCCAGTTCTGTTTGGTAGCTGGACAGTTCAAGAACAACCACCTCACCATCAATCGCTGGATCAATGTCCAAGACGCCACGCCCAATGTTGCCTGCCAACTGACAGGGGCGTTGTGCATGCGTCAAAATGTGATGGATCAGCGCAGAGGTCGTCGATTTTCCGTTCGATCCCGTCACCGCGATTACCTGCGGCATGTTTTCAAAACTGTCCCATTCGGGTGTCCCAAACGACTGGAAAAACAACCCGATATCATTGTCGACTGGCACACCTGCTTTAAGCGCTGCAGCAACAATTGAATTTGGTGTGGGGTAAAGATGTGGAATTCCGGGGCTAACAATGAGCCGCGCAACATCGTCAAATGCACCCTGCTTCTTAAGATTGGTGCAGGTGAAACCTTCGGCAATAGCGACATCGCGCGCGGCCTCATTGTCGTCCCAACAAATTGCGGTTGCTCCACCCTCGCGCAAAGCACGTGCGGCAGAAAGGCCTGAGCGACCCAAGCCTAAGACTGCAACGGTTTTTCCGGATAGACCTTGGACTGGTATCATATTTTATTTGAATGGGGGCTTTGCCCCCAAACCCCCAGGATATTTATGACCAAAAGAAACACGCGTTATCTAACTTTGAGTGTTGCGAGGCCGATGAGTGCAAGGATCAATGAAACGATCCAGAAGCGGATGACGATTTGCGGCTCTGACCAACCCTTTTTCTCATAGTGGTGGTGGATAGGGGCCATGAGGAACACGCGCTTTCCAGTCTTTTTGAAATACAGGACCTGGATGATTACACTGAGGGCTTCGACCACGAAGAGGCCGCCAACGATAGCAAGAACCAGTTCGTGTTTCGTCGAGATTGCGATCGCGCCAAGCGC
The DNA here is from genome assembly GCA_905182355.1 of uncultured Paracoccaceae bacterium. Classification (GTDB taxonomy): domain Bacteria; phylum Pseudomonadota; class Alphaproteobacteria; order Rhodobacterales; family Rhodobacteraceae; genus Ascidiaceihabitans. Next base: position 6,988 of record CAJJBH010000080.1, read on the forward strand.
GCCACCCAGTGCAAGTGATCCAGTGTCGCCCATAAAGACGGCTGCGGGCGGTGCGTTATACCACAAAAAGCCCAAGCCACCGCCAAATACGCCTGCAGTGAAGATCAGAATTTCGCCAGTTCCGGGGACATAATGCACGTCCAAATAGTCGGTGAAGTCGACACGTCCAACCGCATAGGCGATCACGCCGAGTGTGCCGGCAGCGATCATGACAGGCATGATTGCCAACCCATCAAGGCCATCGGTAAGGTTGACAGCGTTGGCAGCCCCAACAATCACGATGATCGAAAACGGGATGTAAAGAACGCCAAGGTTGATCAGCACATCCTTAAACACGGGTAAGGCCAGTTGATTTTGCAAGGCTTCAGGGTGTGCACCAGCCGCAAAATAGGCCGCGATAGCCGCAATTACAAAACCCAGCAAAAGCCGCACCTTACCGGAAACACCAGACGTCGTTTGTTTGGCGACCTTAGCGTAATCATCGGCTAATCCAATTGCTGCAAAAGATACCGTGACAAACAGGATAATCCAGATGAAAGGATTGTCCCATCGCGCCCAAAGCAATGTGGACGTCAACAATGCCCCCACAATCAACAATCCACCCATCGTTGGTGTGCCCGCTTTGGCAAAATGCCCTTCGGGGCCATCTTCGCGGATGGGTTGGCCTTTACCTTGACGGCGTCGCAGCACGTTGATCAGAGGTTGCCCGAATAGGAACCCGAAGAACAGTGCCGTCAAAAATGCCCCGCCAGCCCGGACTGTAATATAGCGAAAGAGGTTAAACGCCTCGTATTCAGACAACCAATAGAGCATTGTGCTCTCCTTCACTCATTATGTTGCGTTATGCCGTTGGATTAGTCGAATGGCCCATTTTACGGATCGCGTCAACGACAAGCCCCAATTTCATTGACAATGACCCTTTGGCCAGCACCACATCGCCTGCATCCAGATCACGGCGAATGCCTTGTACCATCTCGGCACTGGTTTCTGTCCAGCGGCCTTTTTGGGCGTCCGGCAGCGCGTCATACATAGCTTTCATCAAAGGACCGATGCAGTGGATTGTATCCAGTTCAGCTGCGGCGTTGTGTATAGCCATTTCGACGTGCAGCGCTTCCGCTTTTGGACCCAATTCCTTCATATCGCCCAAATAGGCAATACGTCGCCCTTTGGCCACACGTCCAGTATTGTTGGTGACCGCCGCCGCGGCCAGAACTTCAAGCGAAGCGGCCATCGATGTTGGGTTGGCATTGTAACTGTCGTCGATCAATTCCAACGCCAGATGTGTCTCAACCGGATCAAGCACAATCACTTCGCGTGCGCCGCGCCCCTCAAACGGGGACCAGCGACCCAGTGAACCTGCGGCCAAAGCCAGATCAGCCCCCAATGCCTCGCAAGCGGCCAAAGCGCCAAGCCCGTTCATTGCGAAGTGTCGGCCTGCGGTGGCAATCTTGAACAAAAGTGGTTGCTCGTTCGCGGTCGCCTGCACAATCGTAGTGTCCCCAACGATTTGCACATCCTTCAGAACGTAATCAAACCCATGCTCCCCAAATCCCACATCGCGACGCTTCAAGTCATGGGCTTTGGCTTGCAAAATGGCTGCTGTATCGATGTCATTGTTCATGACAGATACACCGCCATATTCGAGGCCTTCCATTACCGACGCCTTTTCCAGCGCGATGCCTTCTATATTGTCAAACGCCTCCAAATGGGCTGCAGCCACTGTCGTAATCAAGGTCACATGCGGTCGGGCCATTTTGGACAAAGGCGCGATTTCACCGGGGTGGTTCATGCCGATTTCGATCACACCATATTCGGTGCCGGCAGGCATACGGGCCAGTGTCAGCGGCACACCCCAATGATTGTTATAGCTGGCCACAGACGCATGTGTGCGTCCCTGATCGCCCAACATCGCGCGCAACATTTCCTTGGTCGATGTTTTCCCAACACTGCCAGTGACCGCAACAATACGGGCATCCGTGCGCGCGCGGGCAGCGCGGCCCAAATCCTCAAGCCCATTTAATGCGTCCGGCACAACCAGCAACGGCGCATCCTCATTCATCCCGTCAGGGATATGCGACACCAATGCGGCAGCAGCACCTTTTTCTAAGGCCAATGCTACAAATTCATGGCCGTCACGTGCGGCACTTAATGCCACAAACAAATCACCCTTTTGAAGCGTGCGGGTGTCGATTGAGACGCCGCTTGCAACCCAATCTACCGTCGATTTGCCACCAGTTGCCGCTTCCGCCTCTGCGGATGTCCAAAGATCGTTCATGCCAATAGTCCTTCCAATGCAGCCACAGCTATGCTGGCCTGCTCAACATCATCAAAAGGTAGGATGTCATCACCAACAGTCTGCCCTGTTTCATGGCCTTTGCCTGCTATCAGCAAAGCGTCCCCTGCCCCAAGCACATCAATGGCCCTTAATATAGCCTCGGCCCGATCAGCCACTTCAGCCGCCCCCGAACAACCATCCATCACTGCAGCCCGAATTGTTGCAGGGTTTTCCGAGCGTGGGTTGTCATCCGTCACAAATACGACATCTGCGTTTTCAGTCGCAGCTTTGCCCATCAGGGGGCGTTTCGTTGTGTCACGATCCCCACCTGCCCCCACAATCACAACCAGTCGCCCCATCACATGCGGGCGCATAGCTTTAAGTGCCGCTTCAACAGCATCAGGGGTATGTGCATAATCAACAAAGACCGCCGCACCATTGGCACGGGTTGCGGCCAACTCCATACGGCCACGTACGGTTGTAAGGTGTTCCAAGGTGTCAAAGACCTGTGCAGGGTCAACGCCACAGGCAATCACCATCCCAGCTGCCAACATCACGTTATCCGCCTGAAATCCACCAATCAGGTTCAGGCGGGTTTGATAGGCTTTACCACCATATTCAAATCGCAAATCTTGACCCGTTGCATTATATCGTTGGCCAGCAAGGCGCAGATTTGACCCACCACCGTGGCCAACGGTCATAACCGATTGGCCACGGTCAGCCGCAATCGCCACTACATCAGCGCCACGTGGATCATCAATGTTGATCACAGCCCATCCATCGGGGGCCAGCACATCCGTGAATAAACGCATTTTGGCGGTGAAGTAGGCGTCAAATGTTTCGTGGTAATCCAAATGATCTTGGGTGAAATTTGTGAAGCCCGCGGCCCTAAGGACCACACCATCAAGACGGCGTTGATCTAATCCGTGGCTTGAGGCTTCCATCGCGGCATGGGTAATGCCGTATTTTGCCGCCTCTGCCAAAGTGCGGTGAAGCGTGATTGGTTCCGGCGTTGTGTGGGCCAATGGTGCGCTCCACGCCCCTTCAACCCCAGTGGTCCCAAGGTTCACAGCGGCCAAATCAAGTTCCGCCCAAATCTGGCGCACAAACGTACTAACAGACGTTTTACCATTGGTGCCTGTGACGGCTGTCATTACTGCAGGCTGCGCGCCAAACCACAAAGCAGCGGTTCGACTTAACGCTTCACGCGGTTGATCGCTTACGACAACGGCAGCACCGAATTTGGCAATCTCAGACGCGGCCAGTGCAGCGCCCTTTGCGTCTGTTAAAATCGCAACAGCGCCTTGTTCAAGTGCCGTGCGCACAAAGCTGGCACCATGCACTTTTACACCGGGCATCGCTGCGAACAAAAACCCTGCGCGCACGTCACGGCTGTCGACGGCAATACCACTCAGCTCGGGATTTGCACCGTTTGTGGCCATAAGACCCAACGAATTTAATGTGGAACCAAGAGATTTGCCCATATGCGCGCCTTTGTGGCTTAGTTGCTACTGGTAAGGGTTATATCAGCCAAAGTTCTAGGTTCAACGGTTGGTCGCATACCCAACAATGGGGCGATACGACGGATCATTTCGGCGGCCACGGGAACAGCTGTCCAACCCGCCGTACGGCGTGGTTTATCACCTGATGTTTCGACCGGTTCATCCAGCGTTACAATCAACACATATTTTGGGTCGTGGGCGGGGAACATGCTGACAAAGGTCGCGATGACCTTCTTTTCGAAATACCCACCCGATGGGTTTGGTTTGTCCGCAGTTCCAGTTTTGCCACCCACTGCATATCCTTCGACCTCGCCAAAGCTGGCAGTGCCTTGGCTGACAACTTTGCGCAACATCATGCGGGCTGCTTTTGCTGCCCCTTCACTCATCACACGTGGGCCATAAACGGGGCCTGTTTTTTTCAGCAATGTTGGGGTCACAGCACGGCCGCCGTTAGCAATTGTGGCGTAGCCAGCGGCCAAATGCATGGGCGAAGATGACAACCCGTGGCCATAAGAAATCGTAACCGCGCTTAGGTCCGTCCAGCGTTCTGGCAACAATGGTTGACCACCCGAAGCCTCAACAATCTCGAACGGTGTTGGGTCGAAAAAGCCCATAGAATCCAGAAAGGCTTTTTGGCGTTTCACTCCGATTTGCAAGGCCATCCGTCCCGTACCACGGTTGGATGATTTCACAATAATGTCGGTCACACTTAACGTGCCATAGTTTTTGTTACGGAATTCACCGATGTTAAAGCCGCCCACACGCATCGGGCCTTTGGTATCAATCATCGTGGACGAGTTGACCAATCCCAAATCAATTGCCTGCACTGCGGTGAAAATCTTAAAGACTGACCCCAGCTCGTAAACACCTTGAACCGAACGGTTGAACAACGGACTGTCCGACTGATCACCCGATGTGGCAGCACGCGGACGATTATTCGGATCAAAGTCTGGCAAGGAAACAACCGAAATCACCTCGCCCGTATGCACATCCATCAATACAGATGTGGCACCTTTGGCATTCATCAACTTCATGCCACCGTACAAAATTCGCTCAGAAGCTGCTTGGACCGTCAAATCAATCGACAACTGTAACGGCGTCGCGCCATTTGCCGGATCGCGCAGGTAATCGTCGAAATATTTCTCGGCACCAGCCACGCCAATGACTTCTGCGGCAGCAACACCTTCTTTGCCAAATGACGCGCCACCCATGACGTGCGCCGCAAGTGATCCGTTTGGATAAAGTCGCATCTCACGTGGGGCAAACAACAGACCCGGATCACCAATTTCATGCACGGCTTGCATTTGTTCGGGGCTTATTTTCTTTTTCAACCACAGGAACTTACGGTCCCCAGTGAAGTCTTTGATCAAACGGGCGTGGTCCAAATCAGGGAACACTTTTACCAACTCGTCAGCAGCGCGTTGCGGATCAATCATGTGTTTGGGTTGGGCATATAGCGCATGAGTGTCAAAATTCGTAGCTAACAGATTACCATTGCGGTCAACGATATCGGCACGCGCGGCACTGATGACAGAACCCAAAGTGGCAGATCGTGGTTCAACGGGATCAGAGGTTGCGAAACTGCCCATGCGGGCCCCAATAACGCCAAAAGCGATAAAGAAGAAGGCACCTAGAACCAACAAACGTCCTTCAGCGCGGGCGCGCGAGTTGGCTTGCATATCCTCGTGACGCAGTCGTTTATTGTCACGTTCAATGGCGTCCGGATTTTCGCCCTTTTCACGTGCGTCCAAAATACGGGCCAGAGGGCGTAGTGGAATACGGATCATGGCTGATCTCCGGTGTTTGACACATCAACGGGGTTCAAGATCGGCAACAATGGTTCAGTTGGATAGGCAATTTGATCAATATTTCCAAATTGTTCAGGCTCAATCGGGAGCAGGCCCAAACGATCGAAATTCTCTTTGAATTCCACCAAATCAAGCAGGCGTGACGGACGTTTCAGATAAGCCCATTCCGCCCGCAAAACACCCAAACGGGCATGTGCTTCACGGATATCACGGCGCGCATTATCCGCATCATTCAACACTTTTCGGGTCTCATAATTCTCTTGGTAACTCCAGAATGCCAGCGCAATCACTGCCAGAACTGTCATAATATACGACACCGTACGCATCTAAACTTACCCTTTTGCCTTTCCGGCAGTCGGCATCCCAATCGACTTGGCATCGACCTCACCCGCTGATGCGTCTGTGCGCACCGCAACCCTTAGTTTTGCTGATCGCGACCGTGGATTGTCTTTTAATTCTTGCTCATCTGCCGCAATTGCCTTGCGTGATCTGACCGTAAACTGTGTTGGCAAAACTTCCGTTTCAGGGGCATAGCGATTTGCGTTGCCCTTGTTGCCAGACCTTGCAGTCAAGAATCGTTTTACCATGCGATCTTCGACCGAATGGAACGTCACCACAGCCAATTGACCACCAGGTTTCAACGCACGTTCAGCGGCCATCAGACCGCGAAATAATTCGCCATATTCGTCATTCACCGCAATGCGGATCGCTTGAAAACTACGTGTCGCAGGATGGGATTGGCCCTTTTTAGAGCGGGGCAAACAGCCTTCGATAATCCCGGCCAAGCGCAAAGTCGTCGTGATCGGTTCCATCTCGCGTTCGCGGATAATCGATGCCGCAATGCGACGGCTCGCCCGTTCTTCGCCGTAATGGTAAAGGATGTTGGCAATCATACCCTCATCTGCAGTGTTCACAATGTCAGCGGCAGATGGACCGTCTTGGGACATCCGCATGTCCAAAGGCCCGTCGCGCATGAAAGAAAAGCCACGTTCGGCTAAATCAAGCTGCATAGAACTAACGCCAAGGTCCAGGACAATACCATCCAACCCGTCAGCGTATTCATCCATTTTGGAAAACACGCCTTCTTGCAGAGTGATGCGATCACCGTAATCACCAACCCAAGGGGCGGCCAGTTCAAACGCCAAAGGATCGCGGTCCACGCCCATGACATGGGCAGCCCCTGCATCCAACAAGTGTTTGGTGTATCCACCAGCGCCAAACGTACCATCCAGCCAGCGGCCTTCAATTGGACCGCAAGCCTTCAAGATCGCGTTGATCAAGACTGGTATATGTGGCCCCCCAGCCGACATCTAAACGTTGTCCCCGTCCAGATAGACGGAGGGGTCAAGGTTGGGGTCAAACCCGTCATCATCCAACGCGGCGATGCTGGCGTCATAGGCCTCGGGTTTCCAAATTTCGAATGTGTCACCGGACGATACAAACTGCGCCATGCCATCAAGGTCAATCTTTTCACGCAGCTTGGTCGGCAAAACGATGCGGCCCGTGTCATCCACCAACACTTCAACCGATTGCGCAGAATACAAACGTTCCATCGCCTTGCGTTTGGCGGACCCACGGGGGTGGGTTGCAATCTTATCGTCGACTTCATTCATCGCCTCAATCGTGAAGCCTTCAAGATAGTCGCGGGTGGCACCACCGTAAACAATGATAATGCGGGGGGGCAAACCTTCGTGCCATTCAGGATCGCACGCTTCGATCACACGGCGAAAGGAAGCAGGTATAGATACCCGCCCCTTCGTGTCGACCTTATGGTCGCTCTCGCCTCTGAACCTGCGTGCCACTGTTTGGCCCCGTCCCTATTGTTATGCGCATGTGCGCGAATTCTGTCCCAGTTTTAAAATGAAAACGGAGGGTTGATCGGCTGCCACTGATCAACCCTCCGGCCTCACCCCGACTAGCGGGTTATGTCCAGCTGCGCGCGCCACCTGGGGGGATGTCTGCTCGCTCGCGCGCCGGATCTCTTGGTCAGTTGAAATCGAGGTGCCTGTATGAAACCTGCTAGAGTTATTTTTTAATGCGGGGTCGTTTTGTGCCCCTTGGCTCGTTTTCATCTGATGAACTACCGATAGTATGGGAATTCATGGGTGGCAATGGTTTTTATTGGGAGGAATGGAGATTTTGACGCCGAAAATTGGAACTTTACCGCATACGAGGCCGCAACAGAAAACACAATGTAGCTTAAATTATCAAATTTTTGAAAAATAGATACTATATCTAGTGGTGCAATTTTTCTGCCCACGACAGCCCATACAATCCCAAATAAATGCAATTAATTTCACATTAAAATAGATGTTCACTTTATGTACTCCCGCCCAGGTCGTAAACCCAACACCAAAACCATAAATCTGTGGCCTTTTCGGCATTTTATTCGAAAATTTCAGTGTCTATGCACCTGAGCGGCCCATGATTTCCCATGACCAAATGCCCTTGAGGAACCTCAGTTGCCCTATCACTGCCATTTTGTCTTCAAGTTTTAGAATTAACTATCCACCAACCAAAATGGAGGTGCCCTTTATGTCAGACTCACTTCTGCACTAAGCCGCCCCAGCGGGTATTGTGCTCGTGTTTACCTTTAGTAGTGGCAAGGAATATGTGAAAAGTTGCTTCCCAGCGAAGCATTGGCTTAATCAGCTGCTTGAAGTTTGGCACACCAGTTCCAGACATTCTGGCGGTATTATCGGTCCAGATATCGGCGGATGTGATGGCGGCGACTGAACCACCTCCACGTCAGAAAGCCTGTGCGCCCAAAGATGTGCCCACCATGCGCAATCTGTCGCCAAGACCATCAAATACGATCAGCAATCCGTGCGATATACTAAAGCGACACACGATAATCGCATCAACTTCTTTTGGCCAAAATATTCTAAAGCTTGAGGCAGAGCCTCAAGCTTTAGACCTTAAGCCTTAAAGCAAACTGCGCGCCTCATTACGCCATACCACCCTCGATCAACCCTTTGGCGATCTGCGCATAGGCTTGCGCCATAGGACCATCCCCCGCCGCAATTGGGGTACCACCGTCCCCTGCCAAACGGGTTTCAAGATCAATCGGTAATGTACCCAACAACGGCACACCCATTTTTTCAGCTTCGGCCGCGACACCACCCGTGCCAAAGATCTCGTGTTGAGATCCACAATCAGGACACACAAACATCGACATATTCTCGATAAGACCCAGAACAGGGGTCTTCAGCGTGGCAAACATGTCCAAGGCCTTTCGGGCATCAATCAATGCAACGTCCTGCGGGGTCGAAACAACGATGGCACCTGTCAACTCAGACTTGGTGCACAATGTCAGTTGTACGTCACCTGTACCCGGCGGTAAATCGACCAAAAGGACATCCAACTCACCCCATTCGACCTGACCCAACATCTGTTGCAAGGCGCCCATCAACATTGGGCCACGCCACACAACGGCTTTGCCTTCTTCCATCATAAAGCCAATGGACATCAATGTGACGCCATGGGCATGCAATGGAATGATTGTCTTACCGTCTGGGGAAGCCGGACGTTTGTTCACACCCATCATACGCGGCTGGGACGGGCCGTAGATATCTGCATCAAGCAAACCAACCTTGCGACCCTGTTTGGCCAAAGCGACTGCCAAATTCGACGACACAGTGGATTTACCAACGCCACCCTTGCCAGACCCGATCGCCAAAATACGTGCCACACCCGATGGCTTCGTCGGGCCATCCTGCGGCTTTGGGTGCCCCCCGATCTTCAGGCTGGGCGGCGGGGCCTTTGCTGCCGCGGGACCATGAGCGGTCAACGCAACGGTTGCTCTGGACACGCCGTCCAATTCCAACACCACTGCCTCGGCGGCTTTGCGGACGGGTTCCATTTGGGCAGCGACCTCAGGGCTGGGCGCTTCGATCACAAATTGGACAACATCATCTGTAATAGACACCGCGCGGATCATATCGCGGCTGACCAACGTTTCACCGTTTGGCAACTGCACACGGTTCAATGCCTCTAGAATCTGATCTTTGGTGACGGCCATTTGGGATACTCCTATTGCTTACCACCCTAATTGGCTTTTTTGCGCCAAAGGACAAGGCCGCTTTACTCAATCCATGGTGGCAAAATTACACCGAGAGCCCATATGTTGTCCTTACGTAACCCCCAATTTCTTGACCTAAGGTCATCATCCGATCTTCTACAAATGCCTACAATTTCAGCATGTTGCTGATTTTTTGTTAGCGCAAACAGCTATGCAAATGCTGCATAGCGGCATTGACAATCTAACCATTGTGCAAACGCAGCAATTCCCTATCTTCTAATCAACACCAACGTAGACAGCAAAAAATAATAGCTGCCTTAACAACTACGAAGACGCAGTCCCGAAAGGACAAGTAGATATGACATATTTTACAGATACAGCATCGAACGCAACTTTGATTGAACGCCTATTGGCTTCAGTATCAACCGCATTTGCAGCCGCAGCAACGCGCCAAGCAAAACGCCGTGTGTACAGCACAACGTTCAGCGAACTTGCCGCATTGTCCAACCGTGATTTGGCAGATTTGGGCATTGCGCGCTCAGAAATACGCCGCATCTCTTGGGAAGCTGCTTACGCACACTAAGAACAACCGACATCGGGCGTCCGTTTCTCCTCCCTAGGGCGCCTGTACTGGCGGTGGCATTTTTCTCCTCCCTGAATGCCACCGCTGTTCCAATAATCGCGATACCGCGATGCACAGATACCGCGACACACCTTCCTCCCTGATGGTGTTCCGGTAATTTAGAAAGCGGTCCCTTCCTCCCTTGGGGCCGCTTTTTTCGTTTTCCCCACATACTTGTTTGACCCTGCCCCATAGATTGTTCAGCTTGCACATAAGCCTGCACATTAGGGATCATCAAATGACCAAATTTTCCGCCAATCTTGGGTTTCTGTGGGCCGACCTGCCGCTTCCAGATGCCATTCACGCAGCACACGGTGCGGGGTTTGACGCGGTGGAGTGTCACTGGCCATATGAAACGGACACTGCTTTAATAAACACGGCCCTTTCTGAAACGGGCCTAAGAATGCTGGGCCTTAACACCACACGCGGCAATCATCAAAGCGGTGACAATGGATTAAGCGCCCTGCCCGCACGAAATGCAGAAGCCCGCTCAGCGATTGACCAAGCCATCAATTATGCCGCAGCAATCAACTGCGGCAATATTCACGTCATGGCAGGATTTGCAGCTGGGGCCAAAGCCCACGACACTTTTGTCGCAAACCTGTCCTACGCCTGTACAAGTGCCGCCCAACACAACATCACAATCCTGGTCGAACCCCTAAACAGCTATGATGCCCCTGACTATTTCCTACAAACCACGGGGCAAGCCGTGCAAATCATTAACGAAGTCGACGCGCCAAACTTGAAACTGATGTTTGATTGTTACCATGTTCAGCTGATGGAGGGGGATTTGACACATAAGCTAACAACCCTACTGCCGTACATCGGGCATATCCAGTTTGCAGGGGTTCCATCACGTGGACAACCTGATTTCGGTGAAGTGAACTACGCCCATATTTTCAGGCACATCAAAGCACAGGGTTACACCGTGCCCTTAGGTGCCGAATACAAACCGCAGCATGACACGGCTAAGACACTGGGGTGGATGGCACATTTGCGCGGATAGGTGCGCCAGTCGAGGGATCATTTTGTGAAGACACGCATCGCCTCAAAGTGGTCATTGCACGGCCCATTCATCAATGGGAATCTTGGGTCTGTCGAACAATTGAAACGGAAAAAGGCCAACAGACCATTCACTTTAACACCGTTAATCCGCAATTGGCACTATGGGCGCACGCCCATTAATTCCCTCAACACTCAACCCTGCCAGTTTCTTGAACGCCAACGCATGGGCCGCCCGTTCATCGTAGGGCAACACCGTATCAAGACTCGAAAAGTCGCCCTGACAACGATCCTCTGCCATTTGCATAATCGCATCAGGACCACCGTTGCCACGATTTGCCAAAGTCACGCGGTTCGCGAGGGGGCGCACATGATCTTCATAGGTCTGCGCCGCTTTCACCCCAACCCCATGCTTCAAGAACGCAGCGCCCAGAATTCGGGCATCTAATATCGCGTGTGACGCACCACTGGACCCAACAGGATAAGTCGCATGGGCAGCATCGCCAATCAACGTGGCGTTTCCTTGCGTCCACCAAGACACCGGTTCGCGGTCAATCATCGGGTATTCATAGACCGTCCCAGCAGCGCGGATCAGTGCAGGCACGTCCAGCCAATCAAACGTCCAATCGGCAAAGTCATCGACAAACAAATCAACATCGACCTGCCTGTTCCAATTTTCCTTCACGAAGCCAGCCGTTGGATCAACGGTTTTCTCCGCAATCCAATTGATCATGGCCAATCCGGATTTGGGGTCCGTATCCGTAATCGGATAAGATACAAAGCGGTGCGTGTCGTGCCCAGCCAAAATCATCGAAGCCCCCGTTAAAAACGGTTTTGCCAAGCTAGTACCACGCCACATAATTGCGCCACCCCAAACAGGCGCACCCTCATCCGGATACATCTGCGCACGTATGGCCGAATGTATTCCGTCCGCAGCAATCAACATATCGTCCTGAACATCGTGATGGCCAGCTTCAGTATCAACGCGTATCGAAACGCCCGTGTCGGTGTTCGCAAATCCAACGACCCGTGCGCCCGTTGTAATGCAATCCGCCCCACACCGATCCCTCACAGCCTTAAGCAACGCCATATGAAACTCACCGCGATGCACCGAATACTGCGGCCAATTGTACCCCGCGTCCAAACCCCGTGGTTCCGTCCAGATTTCAACACCAGTCTTGGTGTAAAACCCATAATCGCGGGTGCGAATGCCAACGCTGTCCAGCAAATTAGCAAGCCCCATTTCCATCAATTCACGCACCGCTGTCGGCTGTAAATTAATGCCCACGCCCAACGGCTTAGGTGCCTTAACGCTTTCAAAAATGTGGAATGGAATCCTAAGTTGATGCAAAGTCAAACCCAGTGTGAGCCCTGCAATACCACCGCCTGCGATTAGAACTGTCATGTGTGGCTTTCTGAGTAAAGATAACAGGGGCAGGCTGGGTCAATTCCAGCCAACAGTCAATCTGTGCTGCGCCCTAAATCCCAATGACTAGGACGACCCGTCTGGCACAGCCTCCAGTAAATCCCCTGGTTGGCACTCCAACGCCTCACAAATCCGTGCAAGGGTTTCAAAACGCACCCCTTTAACTTTGCCCGACTTCAACAGACTCATATTTTGAACAGTGATTCCGACACGGTCCGCCAAATCTTTTGATTTCATTTTGCGCAGGGCCAACATCACATCAAGGCGAACGACGATTTGCATCAGACAAACTCCTCGTTTTCGCGGGCCATTTTAATGGCTTCTCGCATGACGGCCCCCAACAAAAGGAATGCCATACCACAGAAAATTATCAAACAATGGGCAGACGAGAACCAAAACCGCAACGGCAACGGACCACTTGGATTGTGCCATGATACAATCATTGGACTAACGCAGGCTGCAAAAATGTGGATGCCAGAGGACGCAATTGTAAAACGCCCAGCCCACATAATGGCCCGCGCCACGCGATCATCAAACAAGACGCCATTGTGAAAAAACCAAGCCACGCAGCCCGCCGCCAGTAAGGACAAAATGCCCGCCACAACCGCAGGAGACCAGACTAAAAAATACACAACACGTGTGAGCGGTGCAATCTCAGCGCCGGCTTCAACCCACCCACTGTTCAGCCATCGCTGCGGATCTAGAAAAGACATATTTAACTGCCACTCAAACGCCTTGTAGGGGTAATAGATTAGAAACGGTGCAATCAAAATCAACGCCACCGTGGACATGTTATGTATTCTGATCATGCAAGTACCTATTTCATAAAAAATTACGGTTTAACGATAATTTATTACTGATAAAAGATCAATACGTTGCTTATCTAAAGGTCAGAATCAACTTAAAGGTATTTCATGTTACTTAGATTAGTTTTGACCGCGACACTTTCCTTAAGCCTTGTTTTGATATCGATAGCAGCCGATGCACAGCCCACAATATATGGTAAAAAGGTAACTACCTCTCGCACCGATGACATTCCGACAGATCGGAAATGGCAGCATGCCTACAGCGAATTCAAAGCAGAACGACAATACAACAGTGCACTTTATGTCTCGGATACCTCATACGATTGGTACTACCATCCCGGCAACCATTCTATGAAAACAGCGCTCGCAGCTGGAAAGATCGCGTGTGAAACTGCCACACAAGGCACCTGTTCACTTTATGCCATCAGTTACCCAGCAGGTGTCGATCCCAGCACCTTTCCAGAAGGCTTAAGCAACCACGCCGCTTTGACCTTTAACGGCAAGTATAAAAGACGCCAAAAAGATCAAAAGTGGGGAGCGTTCGCCATCTCAGGCTTGAACAGTTATGGATACTCACACGGCTTTGCGACCGAAGACCAAGCAAAGAAAGCGGCCTTACGCTTTTGTAAAAACAACGTTGAAAGGCAAGGCAGGAAAAGTGGCATACTTTTACTCCTGAAATTTTCGGCAGAATGTAAAATTGTCGATGTTCACACGCCGACCAAATAGCCCTTAAAACGGTACATCGTCCACACCAGTGATAAAGCGGGCTACGACTTTTTTCAGGCCCGCTTTTTCGAAATCAATCTCCAGTTTGTCGCCTTCGATAGCCGTCACCCCGCCATAACCAAACTTTTGGTGAAACACCCGTTCTCCCACCGTAAAGCTGCTGACAACCTTCATATCAATAGTCGTAGTTTTGCTTTTAGATGGTTGGCTTACGGTCCGCTGTTGAGACCGTGATTGAAGCCGACGCCACCCTGGTGAATTATATACGTCCGCGTTGGCGACAGCCTCGTGCAAGCGGGATTCAGGTTCGTTCGACGGGGCCGCAGCGCCGTACCCGCCACCATACAATCCGGGTGGGGTCATCACATCAACATGCGCCTCTGGCAGTTCATCGATGAACCGTGACGGAAGTGACGATTGCCACTGTCCAAACACCCGCCGGTTGGCCGCAAACGAGATGGTGCAGACTTCTTCGGCGCGTGTGATCCCCACATAAGCAAGGCGGCGTTCCTCTTCCAAACCCGCCACACCACTTTCGTCCATGGACCGTTGCGAGGGGAACAAACCATCTTCCCAACCGGGTAAAAACACCTGCGGAAATTCTAGGCCTTTGGCCCCGTGCAGCGTCATGATTGACACCTTCGCGCCCTCGCCTTCCTTCTCGTTGTCCATGATCAGGCTGACGTGTTCCAAAAACCCTTGCAGGTTCTCAAATTGCTCTAACGCTTTCACCAGTTCCTTAAGGTTCTCCAACCGCCCCGGTGCCTCTGGCGTCTTATCATTCTGCCAATGCCCCGTGTACCCGCTTTCATCCAAGATGATCTCGGCCAGCTCAAAATGCGACACCTCGGGCGGACCGTATTCCATCCGCTGAGGGCCATCATCGATTACATCGTCATCACTAACGCTCAACAAAACACCGCGCGTCAGCTTCGCCCAGCGCGTAATTCCATCGACCAGCTTGGCCAGTTCAGAGCCACCTTTGCCTTTGATCAACCCACTTTCGACAGCAATCCGCGCGCCCTCAATCAGGGACACGCCATTCTGACGGGCCGCCATCTGAATGGTCTGCTGCGCCTTGTCACCAAGGCCACGCTTGGGCGTGTTTACGATCCGCTCAAACGCCAAGTCATCATCGGGGCTGGTGACAATGCGGAAGTAAGCCATCGCATCACGGATCTCCAACCGTTCATAAAAACGAGGGCCCCCAATCACGCGGTAAGGCAAACCAATGGTTAAAAACCGATCCTCAAACGCACGCATCTGATGCGACGCCCGCACCAAGATCGCCATCTCGTCCAACGACACAGGGCGCACACCACGGGTGCCTGATTGGGCAGATTCAATCTCCTCCCCAATCCAACGCGCTTCCTCTTCGCCATCCCAGTGACCGATCAGGCGCACCTTTTCGCCCTCCATCTCTTCGGTCCAAAGGCTCTTACCCAAACGGCCTGCATTCCCCTCGATCACAGCCGATGCTGAGGCTAAAATATGTGGGGTCGAGCGGTAATTTTGCTCTAATCGCACCACATGCGCCCCGGGGAAATCGGTCTCGAACCGCAGAATATTGCCAACTTCAGCGCCGCGCCAACCATAGATCGACTGATCATCATCGCCCACACAACAGATGTTCTTGTGACCCGCAGCCAAAAGACGCAACCACAGATATTGGGCCACGTTGGTATCTTGATACTCGTCCACAAGGATGAATTTAAACCAGCGTTGATACTGCTCCAAAATATCTTGGTGGTTCTGAAATATCGTCACCATATGCAGCAGTAAATCGCCAAAATCAGTGGCATTCAGTTCAATCAAACGGGCCTGGTATTGGGCATACAATTCAATACCCTTGTCATTATAGGCTCCACTGTCCGCGGCAGGCACTTTGTCAGGCGTCAACGCACGGTTCTTCCAGCCATCAATCACGTTGGCCAATGCACGGGCTGGCCAACGTTTGTCGTCAATTCCAGCGGCGCGGATCAATTGCTTCAAAAGCCTGATCTGGTCGTCGGTGTCCAAAATGGTAAAGTTCGACTTCAACCCAACCAATTCCGCATGACGGCGCAGCAACTTCACACAAATCGCGTGAAACGTGCCCAACCAAGGCATGCCTTCAATCTGCTGGCCCATCATGCCACCCACACGGTTCTTCATCTCACGGGCCGCTTTATTGGTGAACGTAACCGCCAAAATCTCATTAGGACGCGCACGGCCCGTGTTCATCAAATGGACAATACGGGCGGTCAATGCCTTGGTCTTACCTGTCCCCGCCCCCGCCAACATCAACACAGGGCCATCCATCTGCTCAACGGCGGCGCGTTGGGCAGGATTTAACCCGTCCAAATAGGGTTGCGGACGTGCGGCCATTGCGCGGGAGGACAAGGATGCACCTTCAAAGGCGTCCATTTCATCAAAATCATTCATGGGCACAAACCTAGCCCCATATCCGCCAAAGGAAAACCCCGAAGCGCCGAAGATGTTCACACTCCGTTCCACACCTGCCTCCCGCATTCATCTTGCCAAATAAACTTTGGGGGAGATGGCCAAAGGCCAGCGGGGGCAAAGCCCCTATTTCCACTAGACATCCCCCCCCACAAACAGGCAAAAACACGGCATGGATTTACACAACTCATACCCTGGCCTTTCCGATTTGCGCAAAGGCGCGAAAAAACGCATCCCTCCTTTCGTATGGGAATATCTTGACAGCGGCACGGGGGACGAGCGCGCAAAATCACGCAACCGCACCCGGCTTGACCAAATCGGTCTCCTGCCCTCGGTTCTGCACGGTGAATTCGAACCAGACCTGTCCACCACATTTCTTGGACAAAAACTGCCCCTGCCTTTTGGGATTTCGCCCATCGGCATGTCTGGGTTGATCTGGCCAAACGCCGAAAAACTACTGGCGCAAGCAGGCGCATCCCTTGGCATCCCCTACACCCTATCCACAGTCGCCACCCAAGCGCCCGAAGACCTCGCACCACATTTGGGCGAAAACTCTTGGTTTCAGATGTACCCTCCGCGGGACGAAGAAATCCGCACAGATATGTTGGAACGGGCGAAGGCCGCAGGATTCAAAACCCTTGTCCTTACAGTAGACGTACCTGTCGCCTCGCGCCGCGAACGCCAAACACGTTCAGGCCTGACCAATCCACCAAGGTTAACGCCGCGTTTGCTGGCCCAAGTGATGCAAAAGCCCGCATGGGCGTTTGGCACGCTTCAGCATGGCATGCCGCATATGAAGATGCTGGACAAATACACAGGTCCCGCAACCGAAGGATTGTCCACAACAGCGCACGTTGGCTACCTTTTGCGGACCTCACCAGACTGGTCTTACGTTAAGTGGCTGCGCGATGCTTGGGATGGGCCCTTCATTGTCAAAGGGATCATGCGGCCCAAAGACGCCAAAGAATTGGAAAAAATTGGCGTCGATGCCATCTGGGTGTCCAACCACGCGGGCCGCCAGTTCGACGCATCCCCCGCCACCATCGATATGCTGCCGGCCGTCAAAGCCGCAACAACCTTGCCGATCATCTTTGACAGCGGGGTTGAGGGGGGCCTCGACATTTTACGCGCCCTTGCGCTTGGTGCCGACTTTGTGATGTTGGGCCGTGCGTGGCATTATGCTCTTGGTGCCCTCGGGGCCAAAGGCCCTGCGCATTTGGCAGATATGCTGGCCAAAGACCTGTCTGCAAATATGGGGCAGTTGGGGGCGAAGACACTAAGCGACCTACCCAAACCGTTTGAGCAGCGAGACTATACTCCGCTCACTCCAAAACCCGAAGATTTTGTTCTGAGATAATGCGGAAGTTATCAGTGACCTGATTTCGGAAGTTGTGCCATTGCTCTGGGATAATTTTCCAAAAGAACTTCAGAATGGCTTCGGTAAATGGCTTTTGCGTGGGATAGGCGCGATTATGAGTGACGTTTTGGTGCATCACGGCCCAAAGCCTTTCAATCATTGCTGGCAGGCGATTGTGAAACAATCTGCCGAGAAGGGGATTTAGGTGCGGGCAATAAGGTGGCAGCTGGATTAGGTGGATGCGGCAGTTTTTGCGCGAGAGAAAAGCCCTGGCATCCGGCCCTTTGTGGTAAGCGGCGTTGTCCCAGATCACGTGAATGATGCGTTTATCTTGATTGTGGGCCTCAATTTTGGCCAGCAATTGCACGGCACTCACGCCATCCACTGTGATCGGCGCGACGAAAGGTGTATCGAAGGTTTCAAGGTTCAGCGCGCCGTGAATGTTGACGCGGGCGCGGCCTGAAGTGGTCTTGAGCGTGGGGTTTGTACCCTTCTTTACCCAACCGAAGGCAGGTTTGCTTTGATATTCTGGATGCACGGCGTCTGCGAAGTATACCGCCTCATCATTGGCCAGAGAATTTAGCATAGTCTCATACATTGTGATGAATTCGGCCTGTTTGGCTACATCGGCCACGCGCGGCAGGGCCTTGGGTTTGCGATATTCAAAGCCTAGTCGCGCCAGAAGTTTGATGCAGCCAGAGTGAGAATAGTTCAGACCGCACTCAGCTGCAACATGGGCCCTGATCTCTACCGTCGAGCGACAGAAGCGGGCTTCCAGCCAAGCGCATAACGCACCCTCCTGGGCCTGCTTCATACGGGACTGACTGCCTTTCCAGCCGTCGAAGGCAAGCGCATCCCAGCCATCTTGCCGGTAGCTCTTATACCAGCACCGGATGGTATCGTCGTCCAAGTAGAGAAATTTTGCGATCCGAGCACAGCTTTCTCCGTCATCAAGCAGCAGGATCGCATTTGCTCGCCGGGCAATACCATGGTCCTCGCGCTGGCGACGCACGCAAGCCTCAAGCTCGATACGGTCTGCTGAGGAAAGAAAGCCGGGGCGGATCATGGGCATAGCTGAATCGTTTAAAATACAGCCGTCAAGCCATCAAATTCGGCTTCC
>CAJJBH010000081.1 GCA_905182355.1 uncultured Paracoccaceae bacterium
AATATCATCTGTGAACCAGATTGAAAATACGCTTGTTGATCCCGTAAAATCCCGTTTCCAGACGTCATGCCCAGGGCAAGAGGCAAGTGCAGGGTGAAAAACTGCCCGTATTTTAGGCTGATCAGCAAGCCAATGCGCCACTTGCAAAGTTGATTTTTCAAGCTGATCCAACCGCAAGGCCAGTGTTTGCAAACCCCGAAGCGCAAGGCTGCAATCATCAGGTGAAACCGCAAGCCCCAGCTGGCGATAAATTGGTCCCATCTTTTCAAAAGCTGGTTTGTCGCGCACGGAAACAGACCCCAACAACAAATCGCTGTGCCCGCCCACATATTTGGTCAATGCTTGAATACTAACGTCAACGCCGTGGGCAAACGCGTCGAACATGACGCCTGCCGCGTAGGTATTATCCAACGCAACGGCGACGCCTTTGTAATGTGCTGCTTTCACAATCGCAGGCACGTCCTGAATTTCCATCGTGACGGACCCTGGGCTTTCGCACCAAATCAATGCCGTGTTTGACCGAATGAGATCGGATAATCCTGCCCCTATCATGGGATCGTAGGCTTCAACCTCGATACCTAAGCCACGCAGGATACCTTCGGCCATTTCCTTGTTAGGCCCGTAGGCTGAATAGGGCACCAACGCATGACTGCCCGTTGTGCAATACGCAAAATACACCAATGCAATGGCCGCTTGTCCGCCGGGTACGATTAGGGTGCGATGTGCATCTTCAATATCAGCGATCCGCGCGGCCAGTTCCAGTGCAGTTGGTGTTCCATATAGGCCATAAGAATAGCCATTTTCAGCTTGATCCCAGCTGTCTTTCACCGATGATTGATCATCGAAAATTACGGTTGAACCACGATATACCGGCGTCGCCAGTGACTTATAATCCCTGCGCGCACGCGGGTTTGGATCTAGAAGTTTCGTACGCCAGTCCATTGTTAACTCACTTTAATGTAGGTTGGTTTTGCATCAACTTTATAGTTTCTAGATAAATGAGAGCGGCTGATTTGATTTCTGAAATCGGAACGTATTCATTGATCGAGTGGCATTGTGCCAAATCACCGGCACCGCATATTACGGTGGGACATCCAAAATTGGGCGCATCTGTTGAGCCGGGAAAGGTCATGTATTCAGCGTCTTGGCCACTGACCTGCTTAACGGCTGTGGATATCGCCTGAACGATTGGCGATGACATATCTGTTTTAAGAGGTGGGCAATTCAGACTTGGTGCTGAAATTTCATAAATGAAATCGGGTGTGGTTGCCGCCACCTGTTCCAATACGTCTTTCAGTTCAGAGCTAACGCTTTCGTGGGTTTCACCCGGAACGGTACGGCAGTCCACCTCAATCTCGCAGAAATCAGGAACCGACGACGCGCCTTCGCCACCTTTAATGGCACCGATACTGAATGTGGGTTTACCGCATAGAGGATCGGGGTCGCGTGTTGAAAGCGTGTTTACGTAGGCCTGCAAAGCGTCGATGACGGCAGACATATGGTAAATCGCGTTGATGCCATTTTCGGGAACGCTTGAATGAGTGGATTTGCCGTAAGTTCGAATGAAAAGGCAGATTTGTCCGCGATGGGCTGTGCTGATTGCCAGCTTGCTAGGTTCGGCGACGATAGCGTAATCAACGTGCGGCCCGTTTTCACCAAAGTCTTTGGAGCCAATCATCGCGTCTTCTTCATCCACAACGCCTGCAATGATCACATCACCGCTCAGCGGCTCACCACTGGCAACCAGCATACGTGCCACTTCAAGATAGGCGGCAAGACCTGCTTTCATGTCACACGAGCCCCGCCCGTGAATGCGCCCGTCCTTAATTGTTGGCTCGAACGGATCCACATATCCTGGCACACCCACCGTGTCTAAGTGGCCCGCAAGCATGATCGTTGGCCCGTTCCCATGACCTTTAAGCCGCCCCCAAACATTGCGACGTCCATCAGCGACTTGGGCAGAAGATACATCAAGCCCGATCTCTTCCAATCGCGTCTCAAAAAACTGCGCCATGGTTTCTTCGGCGGGATGCTTTGGATCTGCATTGCCGAAGGTATTCACGCTAGGAATACGAACCATCGCAGAAAGATCGTTTATCAGGTTTTGCTCATTCACTTGCATTGGGTGCATTTCCTCCACGATCAAACACTAAACAGCCTGCCGAAACCTGCAAGCTTATCATCTATCCCGGCCAATCGAAGTAGATGCCATGCAAGCACATGATTGCTGGCTATAACCGGTTTTCCAAGTTCGAATTCCGCCTCTTCGATAATTCCTGCAGCTCGAAGGCTGGTACATGAAATAAAGATACCGTCGCATAGGTCTGATTTTCCAAGTGCAATGGCTGCTTTTAAAATCGACTGTGGATCAATCTGCCCTACAACGATGTCGCTTTCCTCATAGAATGATCCAACAACTGTGATCGCAATACCCGCCTCGCCAAACCGTCGCTGCATCGCTTCGGTCACCTCCGGTGTGTAGGGTGTTAACAAACCTAGACGCTGAACGCCCAATACCTTGAGCGCAGCCTTGGCGGCGGTCAACGGATTGCTTGACGGGATATCCGGATGACTTTGTTTCAAAATCGCCTCGACGCGATCTTCGCCTATGATCGTCGCCCCTGACGTGCAGCCATAGCCAATCGCGCTTAGTCCCAAATACTTAGGAAGAAGGCTTGCAGCGATGGGCAATCCGGCCTCCATTTTAGCAAGGGTGTCAGGGTTAACAACCGTCTCGTTAGGCAGGCGGGCGTGATATAGATCGACCCCCACAGCGTCCGTCAATTGCCGCAACTCTCGTTCCAATGTTTGATCTGACGCAAGCACGAGAAGGCCGATACGGGCCCTTACATTGAGGTCCGGATCGGTAGAGAAATCAAAGCGTGTAATCGCGGAGGCGGTGGTTTCATGCATGCAGGGTCCCTTTCGTAATCGATGCTAACCGTGACCTCCGGCACCTTGCATGGCAAAATGCGACACGCTCGTGAAACTTCCGGCTATTAGATTCAGTTACTGTCACCTTAAGGATCGTTCATTGAAGACGGGCTTACCGGCCCGTGAAATTGGACGCCAAGCTGTTGAGCATCTTAGTCGCTCTATAATAGGTAATTTGGTAGGCAGAAGGCGGGTTAGCTGCGATATTGAATTAATTAAACGAGGCACCTGCAAACACACTTCTTAGCATATCTAACAGTAGCTAAGCTCAAGAAGCAGACATCCGATCGCGCACACAGTAAGGCTGCTTTGTCCGCGTACCGATGTTTCAGTAAGCAAAATCCTGCGCGGAGCATGGCTGTCCGATTTGGGGAAGCTGCACCGCAGCCTATTGAACTTAAACCAATGGCAGCAAAGTCCGATATAAACTGATATTTGGGTGTGTCTCATTCCAATGCTTAAAGCCTGCCGCACCCGTAACTAAAGTGATTTCCCAAACATTCAATACACAGTCTAGGGCTTGGCGGCCCTCGGCTGTGGCGCTATCACGGGCATCTGTTGATGAAAGAAAGCTTAATATGACCGATATTGCAGATCGTATCGCCCGTACAATCGCCACTGATATTAATGCGCGACCAGAACAGGTCGCTGCAACTGTCGCGATGCTTGATGGAGGTGACACTGTGCCGTTCGTTGCCCGATACCGCAAGGAGGTCACGGGCGGGCTAGATGATACGCAGTTGCGCCATCTTGCAGAGCGGCTGGGTTACCTGCGCGATCTCGAAAAGCGCCGCGCCAGTATTCTTGGAGAGATCACCAATCAAGATAAGCTTACCGAAGCCTTGGCTCGCGCAATCGCAAAGGCTGACACGAAATCGGTGCTTGAAGATCTATATCTGCCGTTCAAACCCAAACGACGCACGAAGGCGATGATTGCCCGTGAAAATGGCCTGGAACCTTTGCTGCGTGGCATCCAAGCGGACCGCGCTGCAGATCCTGTTGTGTCGGCAGAACGCTATTTGAATGACGCAGTTCTAAGCAGCAAAGATGCTTTGATCGGCGCACGTGATATTCTGGCCGAAGAACTTGGAGAAAACGCCGCTCTGCTGGCTCGCTTACGTGAGGTGATGCACAAAGATGCGCTGATTACCACAAGGGTGAATAAGGGCAAAGAAGACGTTGGGGCCAAATTTTCTGACTATTTTGCTTATAGCGAAAAGTGGGCAACTATTCCATCGCACCGTGCGCTTGCTATTTTACGCGCCTCGAAAGATGATGTCGTTTCCGTTGATATCGGCCCTGATCCAGAAACAGGCGTTGATCGGATCAACACTATAATAGCGGCGGCTATTGGCATTCGCGGAACAACACCGGGCGATATCTGGCTGCAAGAGGCCGCAGCTTGGACGTGGCGTATCAAGCTGAGTTTAACGATGTTCATGGACTTGCTGGCAGATCTGCGCCGCCGGTCCCATTCCACCGCCATCGATGTTTTTGCACGCAATCTGAAAGACCTGCTGTTGGCGGCCCCTGCGGGTGCGCGCACGACGCTTGGCCTTGACCCCGGAATACGGACGGGTTGCAAGATTGCAGTTGTGGATGAGACCGGTAAGCTGCTGGATACAGCCACGATCTACCCCTTCCAGCCGCGTAAAGATTTGCGCGGATCAGAAGAAACGCTGCAACAATTGATCCGCAAACATAACGTTGCACTGGTTGCCATTGGGAACGGAACTGCCAGCCGTGAATCCGAACGGTTGATTGCAGATGTCTTGAAGAAATTGCCGCAAGGCGTGAGCCGCCCCACGCCCGTTATTGTGTCTGAGGCTGGCGCGTCGGTCTATTCCGCGTCAGAATTGGCATCGCAAGAATTCCCAGACGTAGATGTTTCTATTCGGGGTGCCGTGTCTATCGCACGCCGCTTGCAGGACCCGCTGGCGGAGCTGGTTAAGATTGAACCGCAAGCGATTGGGGTCGGCCAGTATCAACACGATGTTGATCAACGTCGTCTCGCACAATCCCTCGCGGCCGTGGTCGAAGATGCTGTGAACGCAGTTGGGGTGAACTTGAACATGGCGTCAGCGCCATTGCTGTCGCACATCGCGGGACTTGGACCGTCATTGGCCCAGGCCATTGTCAGGCACCGTGATGAAAATGGGGCGTTTCCCAACCGCAAAGCCCTGATGAAAGTACCTGGTTTAGGAAAGAAAGCGTTTGAGCAATGTGCAGGCTTTTTGCGCGTCACAGATGGTACCGAGCCGCTGGATGCATCCTCGGTTCACCCCGAAGCCTACGGCGTCGCGCGTAAAATCGTAAAGGCATGTGGCCGCGATTTGCGTGCGATCATGGGCGATAGCACAGCGCTTGCTGGATTGAGTGCGGAACAATTTGTCGATGCAAGTTTTGGGTTGCCCACAGTCCAAGACATCCTGACAGAGTTGGAAAAACCGGGTCGTGATCCGCGTCCTGCGTTTAAGACAGCCACCTTCGCTGATGGGGTCGACAGCATCACTGACCTCAAATCCGGTATGTCCCTTGAGGGGACGGTGACAAACGTCGCAGCCTTTGGAGCCTTTGTTGATATCGGCGTGCATCAAGATGGATTGGTTCATGTCAGCCAGCTTGCAGATCGCTTCGTCAAAGACCCCCATGAGGTTGTCAAAGCAGGTGATGTCGTCCGTGTCCGCGTGACAGAAGTGGATGTGCCGCGCAAACGTATTGGACTTTCCATGCGCAAGGATGGAGGTGGTGAGCCCGCAAAGCCCGCAGGCAAACCAGAGAATAAAAACCCAGGTAGGAAATCACCTACATCGGCTTCGCCAAGGTCAAAAACTGATAGCCAAGGCGCTTTCGGCTCTGCTTTTGCCGATGCCTTGAGACAGCCAACCAACCGATGAACTATTCATCTTGAAGGCACCCAATATGACAGCTACGAGCGGTTTTGTCTGGCAGAACAAGTATTGGGCTGTCAAATTATAGCAGTCTGCACGTACGGCCGAAAAACACAGCTGCGTCGCAGCACGTGATGGGTTTGCCAAGGCCCGCTAAGGGACGTTCGTGTCATTCGACACTATATTTGGCGGATTGCGGACCTTCGCTGGAATAGCATGAGCCAGCAGTTGGACGTGCGAAAGCGGGCCCATAACT
>CAJJBH010000082.1 GCA_905182355.1 uncultured Paracoccaceae bacterium
GATGAACCGACCGCGGGCATGAGCCACTCAGAAACCGATTATATCGTGGAATTGATCCGCACTGTGACCGAGGGCAAAACCCTGATCATGGTGGAACATGACATGGGTGTTGTTTTTGGTTTGGCGGATTACATTTCAGTACTTGTTTATGGTGAAATCATTGCAACAGGCCGCCCCGAAGAGGTGCGGAGTAATCCACGGGTGCAAGAAGCCTACTTAGGCGAAGTTTTGGAGGCGGAGCACTGATGTTAGAAGTCACAGATCTACACGCCTATTATGGCAAGTCGCACATCCTTCAAGGTGTAAACCTGAATATCCAAGAAGGCGAGATTGTTGCGCTTCTGGGCCGAAATGGGGTTGGGCGTTCAACAACGTGTAAGGCTATTATGGGCGAAGTTGCCCCGCAAGGTTCAGTAAAATTTCGTGGCGATGAAATTGCCGGCAAAAAGGCGTTCGAAATTGCCAATCTTGGTATCGGATATGTTCCCGAAAATCGCGATATTTTCCCTGGTCTTACGACTCGTCAAAATCTGATCTTGGGTCTAAAGCCTGGTCAAAAAGAAGGTGCAGGGCGTTGGACGATGGAGAACATGTTCGACATGTTCTCTAACCTGAAGGAACGGGCAGACGTCGAGGCGTCAGTAATGTCAGGTGGCGAACAGCAGATGTTAACCATGTGCCGCACCCTAATGGGTGATCCTGATTTAGTAATGATTGACGAGCCAACTGAGGGGTTATCGCCGCAAATGGTGACCCGTGTTGCTGACGTTTTGCAAGAAATCGCACGGCGCGGCGTGTCCACTTTGTTGGTCGAGCAGAAGCTATCGATTGCAATGGATATCGCCCACCGTGTCTACGTGATGGGTCATGGCAAGGTTGTCTTTGAGGGGACGCCTGATGAATTGCGCGGTCGTGAAGACGTGCGCAAGGAATGGCTCGAAGTATAATAACGCTGTCCCGACTACGGTTGGGACAGTCGCCATTCTAGATCGCCAAGTGAATCTTTACCAAAGAACATTTCTTTCCCCACAAACATGGTCGGTGACCCATAGGTTTTCCTTGCCACCGCTGCAGCCGTTGCGTCAGCTAAAGATGATTTTATATCAGCGTCTTGCACCGCATTCATAATGTCATCTGTGGGCAATCCTGCCTCGCTTAACACCTCCGCAACCACATCTAGGTTTGACATATCTTTTCCGTCGACCCACATCGCATCAAATACAACGTCTATATATTTGTTTTCCCAGTCTTTTCCTGTTGCGTAAACAGCAGCACGCATAACGTTCAGTGTATTGACGGGAAAATGTGCATTGAATTTGAA
Organism: uncultured Paracoccaceae bacterium; assembly: GCA_905182355.1. Lineage (GTDB taxonomy): Bacteria > Pseudomonadota > Alphaproteobacteria > Rhodobacterales > Rhodobacteraceae > Ascidiaceihabitans. The sequence continues at coordinate 1,322 of CAJJBH010000082.1, forward strand.
TGGCAGCTTATGGCGCTCTAGAAATCGTGCCATTTCGACACGAATGTAATCAACTTTTCCCGGGATACCTGCGAATGCTATCAACGGTGGTTGGTTGTTTGTGGCCTTGAATACGCCGCCAATCAATATCGGGCGATAAACGACTTCTGCAACGCATCGTTTTGCAAGTGCAGGCAGGATTTTATGTACCAAATACGCATTTGGACTGCCAAAATCATACATGAATTCAATCTGTTGCATCTACTTGTTCTCCGTCAATATTAGGTGTTCGTACGACTTATTATATACGCGATGTTTGCAGGGTTGGTCGCGTATCAAGACGTCCAGCATAGGCCTGTAAATGTAAAAAACCATTCAAATAACAACCAAAGCCTGCGACGTATGAAATCTTGTTTTTCAACGTAAACAAGTCATTCGCATGGCGCACTCAAATAGCTAAAATGGCTGGGCTTGGGCTATCGATGCGTCAATTGTACCATCGGTTCAAGTATGGGCTTTGAATTCGTGCGAATGAAGGTCAAACTTAGTACAACATATGGAGTTGTGAACATGTCGGATAGCAGTTGGATCAAACGTATAGATCATGATGGTGGAGTGGTTGAACTAAGCCTGAACCGTGGACCTGTAAACGCGCTGACACCTGATGCATTGTTTGGATTGCGTGATTGCATCAATGGTCTGTCTGAAGACGCGAATGTCGGCGCGATTGTTTTAAGCAGCCCGCTTAAAGTTCTATCTGCCGGTTTGAATTTGAAAGAAGCTCGAGGTTTTGACGATGATCAACAAGACGCAATCGTATGTGGTTTGAATGAAGGGTTCTTGGCACTTTACGCCTGCCCAAAACCTGTGATTTGCGCGATCAACGGTGCCGCGATTGCCGGTGGCTTGTTCTTTGTGTTGACTGCAGATCATCGCATTGCAGCTCCCAAGGCCCAGTTTGGTTTGGCAGAAGTTCGTGTTGGTGTCGATTTCCCCGTCGGCCCATTGGAGATTGCGAAGGCGACCCTGTCCAGCAATGATGCCCGTCGTTTGATGTTGCGTGGCCAACCTGTGGATGCGCAAACTGCGCAAAGCATGGGGTTGGTCGACTTGATTGTCGATGCCGAAGATGTGTTACCGCAGGCTCTAAAAGATGCCACTGAATTCGCGTGTATTCCAGCCAAAGCTTACGCGTCGATCAAAAATCAATTGCGAGGAGATGTGATCGCTAGAATTCGTGCGGCACCGCCTTCAACTGCCCAGTGGTTTACGGAAGAAACCACTGGGGCGATGTCAAAGATGTTGGGAGAACATTAAATGCACAAAGATTACTTGGCGCGAATATCCCCTTGGATGCAGTCATGGGTAAACGAACGTAAGTTGGCTGGCAGTTCGGTTTTGATCCAGCAAGGCGGCCGTGAAATGCATTTTCACAGCGTTGGATTGCGGGACATTGAACAAATAAATCCGTTTGATCGCGAAACCGTTGCGCGGATTTATTCCATGACCAAACCAATCACGTCATTTGTTTTGATGCAATTGATTGAGGAAGGACAAGTTCATCTAGATGCACCGTTGTCCCAATTTATACCTGAATTTGCCAACTGCGAGGCGTTGGTGCCTGATGCCACCTCCATAGACCAAACGAAGCGCTGCGCCTGTCCAACACTGCATCAATTGCTGACCCACACATCTGGCATGAGCTACCCCTTCAATCCCGGTGTGTTGGCTGCGGCAATGAACAAAGTCGATCTACTGTTCAAACCCAATCAGGGATCGCTGGCTGATATGTGTCGTGACCTTGCCAAGTTGCCATTGGCCTTCAATCCTGGATTACGCTGGGAATATTCGGTGGGCATCGACGTCATTGGTCGTGTGATTGAAGTCATTACAGGGCAGTCACTTGCCGATGTTTTCTCAAAACGCGTTTTTCAACCGCTTGGGATGACCCAAACAGGGTTTTCAGTTCCTGATGATGCACTTGATAAGTTTGCTGCACTCTACACGCCGTTGGCAGGCAATGCGATGGATTTGAATGCCGCTAAAACTGGAACAGACAGTTTACGCTGTGTCGACCGCACGAAAGGTTCTGCGTTCCTTGACGCATCACTGCACTCGGGTGGTGGTGGATTGGTTGGCACAATTGATGACTATATGAGATTTTGCGAAATGTTGCGTCAGGGTGGATCATTGAATGGCGCACGCCTGCTTTCAAAGTCCAACACCGCCTTTATGATGCGCAATCATCTGGCCAGCGACATCGCATCGATGGGCCCAAAAAGCTTTGCAGAACAACCAATGGAAGGCATGGGTTTTGGGATTGGCGGTGCCGTTGTCCTTGATCCAGCGCGCGCTCGTACGCCGGGATCAGTTGGAGATTTCAGTTGGGGTGGTATGGCCTCAACCTTCTTTTGGATAGATCCGGTGCATGATCTGTCTGTGGTATACTTTACCCAGCTTACACCATCTTCAAGCTACCCATTACGTGCGCAATTAAAGGCGCTGGTTCACGGAGCCTTATTATGACCGACAACCCAATCCTTTGGACCCCAAGCGGACCACGCGCGGACGCATCAACAATGGCGCAATTTGAACGGTGGTTAGAAACCAACCGTGACCTGAAGTTCAAAGATTACAATGCGATGTGGGAGTGGAGTATATCTGACCTAGACGGGTTTTGGTCCGCGATTTGGGACTACTTTGATATCCAGTGTAGTCAAACCTATACTAACGTTTTAGCCAATCGCGGGGTCGCGACTGCAGAATGGTTTCCTGGATCGCGGCTAAATCACGCGCAAAATGTTCTGAAACACGCAACGACTGATCCCAACCGTGAAGCGATCGTAGTTCATTCAGAAACCTTCACCCGAAAGTCCCTAACTTGGCGTGAACTTGAACGTCAGGTCGGCAGTGTTGCCGCCTCTTTGCGCGGTATGGGCGTTACCCAAGGGGATCGTGTGGTTGCGATCCTGCCCAACACCGAAACCGCATTGATTGCGTTTTTAGCAACCTCAAGCCTTGGAGCTGTGTGGTCCTTGTGTGCGCCCGATATGGGCCATGTCGCAATTTTGGATAGATTTCAGCAGATAGAACCGAAGGTGTTAATTGCTCAAGATGGTTATTCACATGCTGGAAAATCTATCGACAGGCGCGATATCATCGCTGAAATCTCGCAAGGGCTGCCATCTGTGCAGCACCGTGTTTTGATCCCTGTTGCAGGTGCGATGCCTGACGGCTGGATGGCATGGGACGAGCTGACAGAAGACAACGTTGCGATCGAATACGCGCAGGTGGGGCCAGATCATCCACTGTGGATAGTCTATTCCTCTGGCACGACTGGTGATCCAAAGCCGATTGTACATGGGCATGCGGGTATACTGCTGGAAATGAGCAAACAATCCTTGCATCATGACCTTGGGCCAAAGGATAGGTTTTCGTGGCTTACGTCTTCTGGCTGGATCATGTGGAATGCCCAGTGGATGGCATTGGGGCAGGGTGCAACCGTCGCAATGTTCGATGGTGCGCCGCACTATCCAGACATGGAAGTTGTCTGGCGATTTGTTGCAGATGAAAAGCTAACTTTCTTTGGGGCTGGGGCTGCATTTTTCAGCGGTTGCCTTAAGGCGGATGTTGCCCCCAAAGACGAGTTGGATTTTGAGGCCCTGCGCTCGCTTGGCTCCACTGGATCTCCTTTGTCTTCTGACGCATACGATTGGGTTTATTCAAAGGTGAAGGAAGATGTTTGGTTGGCCCCCATCTCTGGTGGTACTGACCTTGCCGGTGCGTTTGTTTTGGGACACCCCGCCATGCCAGTACGCGCGGGAGAAATGCAATGTCGGGCATTGGGAAACGCGGTTCGCGCGTTTGACGAGGCGGGGAATGATCTTATAGGACAAGTTGGCGAATTGGTCTGCACGCAACCTTTGCCGTCTATGCCCCTGTTCTTTTGGGGTGATAAAGACGGCAGCCGTCTGCACGAAAGCTATTTCGACACATACGATGGTGTCTGGCGTCACGGCGATTGGATCGAAATCAAACCAAACGGTGCATCGATTATATTTGGTCGATCAGACGCTACAATTAACCGCAAAGGTTTGCGTATGGGTTCGGCCGAAATCTATCAAGCAGTAGAGGGATTAGATGACATTCAAGATAGTCTTGTTGTTGATTTAGAGTTCCTAGGTCGTGAGAGTTTCATGCCGTTGTTTGTTGTTATGAAAGACAGTGTCGTATTTGATGACAGCGTCAAGGAACAAATAAATCAGGCCATCAAAACATCGGTTTCTGCGCGCTTTATACCGAACGAGATCTATGAAATCACAGAAGTCCCACGCACGATGTCGGGTAAAAAGCTTGAAGTTCCCGTGAAAAAGCTGCTGTTAGGTGGTGATCCTGCCAAAGTTGTCAATCGCGATTCTATGGCAAACCCGGACAGTTTTGATTTTTTCGTCCGTTATGCAAGGGACCGCAACACATGAGTGAAACCCATCAAACCCTACTTGATCTTTTGGCGGTTGAGCCATTGGAGGTCGATTTATTTCGTGGGTCGGGGCAGGGTGGTGAAACATCGACCCGCATCTTTGGTGGGCAGGTGATCGGACAGGCGCTGGCCGCCGCTTATGGCACAGTGCCAGATCGTTTGTGTCATTCACTACACGCTTATTTTATTCGCCCAGGTGATCCTGAAATTCCGGTCATTTATCAAGTTGACCGTGCCCGTGATGGTGGCAGCTTCACAACCCGACGTGTTGTTGCCATTCAACATGGCAAACAAATTCTCAATATGTCGGCAAGTTTTCACAATCCAGAAGACGGTTGGGAACATCATCACCCTATGCCAGACGTTGAAGGACCAGAGAACATAAAGGATCGCACAGAACTGCGGGCTGAACACGTCGACAAGTTACCAGAAAAACATCGTGAGGACTTCCTGCGCCCTCGCCCCATTGATGTGCGAGAAATTGCGCCACGTGATTTTCTAGAACCAGAACCGGCGGATGACAGAAATCATCTGTGGTTTAGGATGAAAGAAGCGGCAGGATGCACGCCGCAAATGCAGCATTGTTTGCTGGCCTATGCGTCGGACATGAACCTGTTGGGATCATCCCTGCGCCCGCACGGATTGACGTGGTTTAAAGGTGAGGTGATGTCTGCCAGTCTAGACCACGCCATGTGGTTCCACGGCATTCCGCAATTTCAAGATTGGCATCTTTATACGATGGACAGTCCTTGGGCAGGTGGGGGCCGTGGATTTAATCGCGGCGCGATCTATGACCGCGCCGGAACCTTGATTGCATCAACCGCTCAAGAAGGACTTGTGCGTCCAATTAAGCCACGCACATAATTAGCCGAAGACGTAAAAACATAGTTTATTATTGTCTGCGTCACGCACATAGGCACCATAAAACCGGTCTTCAATGCGTTGACCTGGCGCGCCGTCATCCTTGGCACCCAGAGCAATTGCTTTGTCATACATCACGCTGACATCGTCTTTGGTTTCGGCAGGGAATGCGATCATGACGCCATTGCCCGACGTTGCTGCCGCTTTGTCATAGGGTTCGCAAAGCGCAAGCATGGGTTCACCACGTTTGGCCCCGACAAATGCGATACGTCCTGAATCTATCACCACCTTGGCACCTTTGTCCGCGAACAAATCACAATAGAATTTTTTGGCAGTCTCCATATTGGAGACACCGATTGTTACATAACCAATCATTTTTAGTCCTTAAAGTTAAGCGTCAAAGCCGCCATATTTCCGGTTTAGCTTTCGCATTCCGCCAATCCATCTGTCATAGTTCTCTGTCTTTGCCTTCATATACCCGATGACTTCTTTGTGAGGCAGAACAAGAAATGTCTCGTCTCGGATTGTCTGTACACAGGCCTCGGCAACGACGTCAGGTTCCATCATGCCATCAATCGCGGCGACGTGATCCTCATGGCCGCGTGTCATTTCGGTTCTGACCGCTTGTGGGCAAAGCACAGATACTTTGATCCCTTGATCACCATAAGTCATCGCCATCCATTCAGCGAGGCCCACAGCAGCATGTTTTGTCACGCCATAAGGGGCAGAGCCAACTTGGTTTAGAAGGCCAGCAGCGGAAGACGTGTTTAGAAGGTACCCTCCACCGCGCGCCGACATCAAAGGCACCAAGTGACGCGCCGCCCAAACATGGCTCATTACATTTATATCCCAAATGCGTTGCCAATCGTCGTTTGAGACTTCGACACCGCCCGCCACAGAGATACCAGCGTTTGAACAGAACAGATCAATCGGACCAACTTCGGTTTCGACACGATCAATCATGGCTTTGATCTGGCCCTCACTGGCAACATCAACTTTGATCGCTATACTTTTGATTTGTTTCGCAGTTTCCTGCGCTCCAACCTCATCGCGGTCCACGCAAATCACAGCCTTTGCACCCTCAGCCGCATATCGAATACACATCGCACGTCCGATACCGCTGGCGGCACCTGTTACAACAATGATTTTGTCTTTAAGTTCCATATCTTATGCCCACATGCTTGAACCACCACAGACGGTCAACGCCTGTCCGGTCATGTATTTGCTGGCATCTGAGCCTAGGAAGACAGCAAGGCCTGCAAAATCATCAGGTTCACCAAGACGGCGCAACGGGATGTGTTTTGAATACTTTTCCTCAACACCCGGTTTGTCCCACAATTCACGAGCAAAATCAGTTTTGACCAAGCCGGGGCAAATCGCGTTAAACCGGATGCCTTGTGGGCCAAGTTCTGCTGCGAGGTTACGGACCAAGCCGATCAATGCCAGCTTCGACATGCCATAGGTGCCAAGCGTGTCAGATGCTTTGAAAGCGCCGATTGATGACGTAAACATCATCGAACCCGACCCCTTAGCCGCCATATCAGGTGCGACCATCTTGGCAAGCCATAGGTTGGACTGAACGTTGGCATTCATTGTCCGCTCATATGCCTCATCCGAGATATCAGCGATCGGGCCAAAGTAGGGGTTCACGCCTGCGTTTCCGACCACAATATCGATAGGGCCCGCAATCTCATGGGTCTTATCTACCAGATCTTGTAGCTTTGCCTTATGCACGATGTTTGAGGCGACACCGTAAGCACGTTTCGCGCCCACAGCCTCATTGATCGCATCCGCAGCTGCATCAAGATCATCTTGATTGCGTGAAGAAATGACCACTGTCGCGCCGTGTTCGGCAAGCCCTTTGGCCATTTCAAACCCCATGCCTTTAGAGGCGCCCGTTAACAGCGCCACCTTTCCTGTTAAGTCAAACATGCTCATCCCATGAATCCCCCAGAACCGCGTGCCTTAGATTCTTTCTTGGCCGCAGATTGACGTGAATTGCTGTCTTTATAGGTTTGTACTTCATTACGGGCGATAACATGGTGGTGCACTTCATCGGGGCCATCTGCATAGCGCAACGTGCGTTGCTGAGCGTACATGTTGGACAAGGGCGACCATTGGCTAATGCCTGTCGCGCCATGTACCTGCATGGCTTGGTCGATAATGTCACACACCTGCTCAGGCACCTTGGCTTTGATCATTGAAACCCAGATACGGGCTTCTTTGTTCCCTAGAACATCCATCGCCTTAGCGGCTTTTAAGACTAACAAGCGCATGGATTCAATTTCGATCTTGGCACGTGAAATCGTTTCCATATTCTTGCCCAGATCAACAATCTTTTTACCAAAGGCAACACGGCTCAAACCGCGATCAATCATCAGATCAAGCGCCTTTTCAGCCTGACCGATAGAGCGCATGCAGTGATGGATACGGCCAGGGCCGAGACGCACTTGGCTGATTTCAAAACCACGCCCTTCACCCCAAAGGATGTTTTCCTCAGGCACCCGTACGTTGTCAAATTTGATGTGCATGTGGCCATGTGGCGCATCATCGTGTCCAAACACGTGCATCGGGCCAAGGATTTCAACACCGGGATTATCCATCGGCACAAGGATTTGGGATTGCTGGCGGAACGCTTCTGCGTCGGGAGAGGTTTTAACCATAACGATCATGATTTTACAGCGCGGATCGCCCGCACCAGAAATATAATATTTCTCGCCGTTCATCACCCATTCACCGTTTTCAAGCACAGCTGTCATGCCGATGTTCTTGGCATCTGAGGACGCGCGATCTGGTTCGGTCATCGCGAAGGCGGACCGAATTTTACCGGCCAACAGTGGCTTGAGCCATTCGTCTTTCTGCGCTTGTGTCCCAATGCGTTCCAGTACCTCCATATTGCCTGTATCGGGTGCCGAACAGTTCAGCGTTTCCGAGGCGAGGGGGTTTTTACCTAATTCAGCGGCGATGTAGGCGTAATCAAGATTGGACAGCCCTTCGCCAGTCTCCGCATTTGGCAAAAAGAAGTTCCACAATCCTGCGTCACGTGCCTTTTCTTTTACGGTTTCCAGCAGTTCCAATTGGCCTTCGCCATAAGACCAGCGGTTCGCGCGACCTTCACCAAGCCTGTAATACTCTTCCGTAATTGGATCGACGTTTTCGCGGATGTGCTTTGTCACCGCGTTCAGCAACGGCTTGTTCTTCTCAGACATTTCCAGATTGTTCATCTCGAATGGTGTTTGTGTATCTGACATTTCCGACTCTCTTCTATTTGTTGACCCAATTGGGTTTGCGTTTCTCAACAAAGGCTTGAACGCCTTCTTTAAAGTCATCTGTTTTTGCAAGGTCAGCAATGACCTCGCGGGAATGGGCAATACTGGCTTGCATGCCGTCACCCTTCATCATTTCGTTTAACACGCGTTTTGTGGCCTTCACGGCGGACGGTGAGACGCTGCACAACTCCTCAGCCTTGGCCATTGCCGCGTCCATCAACTGATCATGGGGTACAACGGCATTCACGCAGCCCATTTTAAGGGCTTCGTCAGCCATGATTGTGCGGCCTGTGAACATCATTTCTTGTGCGGCAAGGCGTCCGATATAGCGCGAAAGGCGTTGTACGCCTGACGCGGCTGCAAAGAAGCCGACCTTAACTTCGGGCAATGCAAACTTGGCATTTTCCGATGCAATCAGGATATCACAGCTTAACGCAGTTTCGAAACCACCTCCCATCGCAAACCCGTTCACGGCAGCGATGATCGGCTTTTCAAGATCGTAGCGTGACGACAATCCGGCAAATCCGCTGTCTGGCATTGGCTTTAGGTTGCCGCCAGTCGCCGTGGCTTTCAGATCATTCCCAGCCGAAAATGCTTTATCGCCTTCGCCAGTTAAAACCGCGACCCACAGGTCTTGTTCCGCCGCGAAGGCGTCCCAGCAATCCGACATTTCGTTATGCATATCAACGTGAACCGCGTTGTAGACGTCAGGCCGATTCATCGTAACAACAAGGATGTGACCCTTCTTTTCTGTTTTGATGAATTGATAGCTCATACCTTTAGCCCTCCGGTATCTATTTCAGTGAATTTGCCGCCAGAGGCCGCTAAATTGCGCAAAGTCTTTGCGGGTGTGAATGCAGCATCATCAGCACCCAATTTTTCCATAGTTTCAAGCACAGCAGCCGCACCAACCATATCACCGTACATTATGGGTCCACCTGTGTTGAGGGGCCAGCCATAGCCGTTCAACCACACCACATCAATGTCGCTTGGACGCTGCGCTTTGTTCTCTTCCAATATTTTGACTGCTTCGTTGATCATCGGATGAAGGCAGCGTTTCAGGATTTCATTTGCGGCCATTTTTGACGGCTCTGCACCAGTGATATCACGAATAATGCCAGCCGTTATGTCGGATGGCACAGGTCGGCGATTTTCATCATAATCATAAAAACCGGCTTTGGTTTTTTGGCCGCGGCGATCAAGCTCACACAGTGCATCACGGATAGGATTGTCGGTTGTCGCCCCTTTAGACCAACCGATATCAAGTCCAGCAAGGTCACTCATTTGGAACGGGCCCATCTTAAAGCCAAAGGCGTTCAATGCAGCATCTACGTCCCAAGGCATCACGCCCTGATAGACCAATTTGCTTGCCTGAATTTGTCGTGCAAACAATATGCGATTTCCAACAAAACCAGGGCAAACCCCAACGAGCGTTGCGATCTTATTGATCGTTTTTGCCAAGTTCATTGAGGTCGCAATAACATCGTCTGCTGTTTTTTCAGCACGTACAATTTCAAGAAGTTTCATCACATTTGCAGGAGAGAAAAAGTGCAATCCAATCACATCTTGCGGACGGTTCGTAACCGCCGCAATCTCATCGATGTTTAAAGCCGAGGTGTTGGTTGCAAGGATCGCACCCTTTTTCATCACACGATCAAGTTCGGTGAAAATCTGTTTCTTCAGGTCCATGTTCTCGAACACGGCTTCAATCACCAAGTCACAGTCAGCCAAGTCTGCCAATGACAAGCACCCCTTAAACCGGTCCATGCGTGCCTCAACTTCGTCTTGCGGGAAGCGGCCTTTGTCCGAACTGCGTTGATAATTGCCGCGCACCACGGCCAATCCGCGATCCAGCGCATCCTGTTTGGTTTCAACGATGCAAACGTTAAACCCCGCAGTGGCAAAGTTCATCGCAATGCCGCCACCCATTGTGCCTGCGCCGATGATGCCGACAGTCTTGATTTCACGCTGGGGTGTTGAGGGATCAAGCCCCTCAACCTCCCACGCCTTGTGACCAGAGGCCGCGATGTAGTCGCCAATTTCGGTTTGTGTCAGCGTCATGTGTTATCCTTTAGGCAAATGGCTTGCAGTGCACGGCGATCAATTTTGTCGGTTGCACCACGGGGAAGGGGAACTGACTGCAGCCAAATGTGCTGCGGTACTTTGAATTTTGCAATGTGATCCATCAAGAATGTCTGCAGATCACTGACTGTTACCGCGTGTCCTGCTTTAAGCTGAACACCCGCTCCCACAACTTCGCCTAAGCGATCATCTGGTACCGAGAACACGCAAGCTTCAGCCACGCTGGGGTGACGATGCAAAGCACCTTCAACGTCTAGGCAGGCAATGTTTTCGCCACCCCGTATAATTATGTTTTTCTTGCGATCAACGATCGTAATAAATCCGTCATCGTCAATGTACCCCAAGTCGCCTGTTCGCAACCAACCGTTCTGGAAAACCTCAGCAGTTGCATCGGGTTTATTTAGGTAACAGCGCATGTTACACGCGCTTTTCACAGTGATTTCGCCGACCGAACCTTGGGGTACTTCCGTACCATCCTCATCCAAAAATATTACATCTTGAAGAGGAGGGTGCGGTTTTCCAGCAGCCCCTGGTCGTGCCTCATAATCATCACCACCCATGCCGATACCGACAGCGTTTGTTTCGGTCATACCCCAGCCAGTTGATACAACCGCGTTGGGAAACAAGTCCGCCAATTCTGCGACTTGGGCTGCGGGGCGTTTGGCACCTCCAGATCCCATATAATCCAATGTCGGTAGCGTTTCGTCCATTTCACGTGCTGCAGTCATCAAATCCGCGGATTGTGTTGGGACGCCAAGAAAACGGGTAATTTTTTCATCACGGATGATGCGAACAGCTTCGGCAGCGTCCCACTTATAAATCAATGCAACCTTGGCACCAGCTGGAATGCTTAGCAAGAACATGGGATGGGTCGCCGTAACGTGGAATAATGGCGTGACGATCAACACAGACGGGCGCGGGGCAGGGTTGTCTGGATCAGGTTCGGAATCTGCGGTAAATGGTGCGCTGGCCCCTTGAAGCAGCCAAGTAAACACAGCGTTGATAGCGCCACGATGGGTTTGAACTACGCCTTTAGGATGTCCCGTTGTACCAGATGAATACATGATGGCAAAATCATCATCGGTATCAATATCAACATTAACTTGCGTATTCTTACCTACTGAATTGATAAGAGATTTATAGCTTTGGTCAGTTTTTCCGTCGGCGTCCCGAACACCAACCAGTTTCAATGCAAGAGGATCGACCAATGATGCCATTCGGATCGCGCGATCACCGTCTGCAAAGATCAACTTAGCACCGCTGTCTTTCAGTGCGTAGTCCAATTCATCTGTGGTCCACCAAGCGTTCACAAATACGGTCACAGCACCCACAGATGCAATCGCCATTGTCATGATCATCAATTCAGGACAGTTGCGCATTGCAATTGCAACGGGCTGTCCTTTGACAACACCAAAAGTATCGCGCAAGACATGTGCCATACGGCTGACGTCGTTTAAGAAATTATCAAAGGTCCAGCGTTCGTCACCATAAACCAGATATTCAAAGCTGCCATTACCTTGGGGTTCGCGACTGCCATATAACATTGCAGACACATGTGGTGGTGCATTTTGAAAAACGCGGTAAGAAACGCCGCGAATGTCAGTATCGGTTAAGGCAAAAGCGGGATTGGTCGCAATCACATGTGCAATAGCGTTGTCAGCTGTCATTCCGAACAAAGCGCTCATACAGAGCCACGCGATTTATATGAAATGTAATCCAATAATATTTCCTCCCAAAGTATGCGCAATCCCATCTTGTAGGATTCCTAGGCACACGAGTGATGCTAGAGTGGAAATATCAGCGTGCCAATACCGCAGAACGGAACGTCATTTCGCAAAATATGATTTGGATTGGGTTTTGGTGGGTCCCGGATAGTCTCTGTCATAAGGGTGTGGACGTCAGTGAGGCATAATTTTTGAACGCGCTGCAATTGATAAAATAGACGCAGATTGGGGTAATATTTGGCATACTGCCCCTCAGCATCGCTGACCGTTTTGGGATCGCTTTCGCCTAGGTACGCAATTTGTCTGTTTGAATTTCAGAGCCAGTTAAGATGTCTTTGTTGATTAGACCCATCAAAGAGCCGCGTTGTGTACATGACGCCATGCTGGTCTACGCTTTCTCGCCTTACGCCTTGCTTTGGTTATCAAAAAACCAAAGCGGTGCGGTTCTTTTCAAAGATCAAACCATTCATTAGTTAAATGTGATGGCCTCACCATCACGTGCTCAGTTTGGATGCGTCATGGTTTTGAAGCGCGTTCCAATTTGTGGTATTCTTAGGTGTATTGAATTTTTACATTAAGATATTCATATAATTATCTGTTATAGTCCAGATTTCAGTAAGGAGGCTGCGTACATTTTTTCGTTTTATGCACTAAAGATTGGACTTTACGCAGTCACGTACTGTGAGGGTATAACTCCAGTTTATTAACATAATACTAATTATGAGCATTATGTGGTGTAACGGGGCACATTCTATACTGGGTTCGAAATTCCCCCCATCTTGCTGGAAAGCAAGGAGAATGAAAGATGGCCCATACAGAGCTAGATTTGCGTGAACGGCGCGTGATTGAAGATATGTTGAATGCAAAGATGTCTGTGCGCAAGATTGCAGCGGAGATTGGCAGGCATGTTTCAACGATCTATCGAGACATCAAGCGCAACGGCTACATTGATGATGAGCTGCCAAAGCTGAACGGGTACTACGGCATGGTCGCGCAGAGATCCGCGAGGCAACGGCGTTCGCGACGCTGGAAATTGGTGCGGCTTGTTGAACTGCGCGAAGCCGTGATTGAGCAACTTAAGGAAGGTTGGTCGCCCGAACAAATCGCCGGTCGGCTACAATTTGAAGGTCAGTCCGTTCGCGTGAGCCACGAGACGATCTATGCTTACGTTTATGGTCCGAATGGTCAGTCGAAAGAACTCGCACGCTACCTGCCAAATCGACGTAAGAAACGGCGGCCCAACCATTCTCGCAGGCCACGCGGCCTTGTTTTCCCGCCGGATCGTTCAATCCATGAACGACCTGACTACGTCAAAACCCGCGAGACATTTGGCGAATGGGAGGGCGATTTAATGATTTTTGAGCGCGCCCAAGGCAAGACAAACGTCGCTTCCTTGGTCGAACGCAAGACCCGCTTTGCTGTCCTTTTCCGCAATAACGACCGCAGCACGACGCATCTTATGAACAAGTTGATGAGCGTGATGGAGCCCCTTCCCCAACCAGTCCGTAAATCCATCACATTTGATCGTGGGATTGAGTTCCGAAACTGGCGCAAGCTCAAGCCAGGGATCGGAACAGAGGCCTGGTTTTGTGATCCACAATCACCTTGGCAAAAGGGTTCAGTGGAAAATTTGAACAAGCGCGCGCGTCGATATCTGCCACGAGACGCGCCCGTGGCCACGCTCTCAAATCGAGATATGAAGTCGATTTGTGACCGCTTAAACAACACGCCCAGAAAGTGCCTGGGATGGAGAACACCGACCGAAGCATTCAGGGAAGAACTGATGAAACTGAGATAGCGGAAACCGTCGCAACGACCCTTGAGAATCCACGGGCGCCCGCTACCATGAACTGCGACTCTTGTTAGAAAACAGTAGTTTATCTAGCAGGAGGAATCGGTATGGGCACGACTTATATGGGCGCGCAAAACGACGCGTTTATCAGGAAACAATTTATCGCTACATCTATTCCAAACGTGATGTCAGCATCCTGTTTCGTCCAGATGATGTGGCGCATCGCCGTGAATTGAGTCGGCGCGATATCTGTCTCATCGGCGCAAGAAACGCCATCCGGCACGTTGACCTAAACAACGTGGCCTTGATTTTACGCCTGATTGATCGCTCTACGAGCGGCCTGAATACGTTAAATACGTAATACTTTTGGCGAATGTAAAAGACACGGTAGAAAACACGAGCCGCCACGAATGTTGTTGGTTATCGCCAAATGGCGACAGCGTTAACTGCAGCCCAAAGAAATGCGTTATCCGACAACTTTTAGTGTATCACGGAAGCGGCGCATGTTCGCTCGGTAATGCAAAGCCGATGCTTCAAGCATCTTTATTGCTTGTTCGTCCAATTGACGCACTACCTTGCCGGGTGCCCCCATAACCAATGATCCATCTGGAATTTCTTTGCCCTCTGTGATCAGCGCCCCTGCCCCAATCAGACAGTTGTTGCCAATCTTGGCCCCATTCAAAATGGTAGCACCCATACCGATCAAGGTATTGTTGCCAATTGTGCAGCCATGCAACATGACCTTGTGACCGATTGTGCAATTGGTACCGATAGTTAGCGGGTAACCACGATCAACATGCATTACGGTGTTTTCTTGAACGTTCGTGCCTGCGCCTACCAGAATCAACTCATGATCTGCGCGCAGTGTTGAACAAAACCAAACCGAGGATCCTTCCTCCATTACAACGTTGCCAATCAGGTTTGCGTCTGCCGCAACCCACGTGTCTGCGTGCATTTGCGGGGCGTCATCCCCCAAGGCGTAAATTGTCATGGTGTGTCCTCGAACTGGGTTTGCAAGTTTCTGACGTGATCCGTCAGCTGTGGTTGCTGTGAACGGCGCAGTCGCGTGGCTGTGATTATGGTTTTTAACTGCTCTTCAGTGTTATCCAAGTCATCGTTGACCAGTACAAAATCATACCCCCCCCAATGACTGATCTCATCCCAGCTTTTTTCCATCCGGCGTGCAATGATTTCAGGATCATCTTGGCCGCGTTTTTCCAAACGATTTCGCAGTTCCGTGATAGAAGGTGGAAGAAGGAAAATCGACAAAGTGTGCGCACCAAGTGGGGAGTTGTCGATCTGCTGCGACCCCTGCCAATCAATGTCGAACAAAACATCGCGTCCTGCATCAATGGTCTTTTCCACAGGGCCTTTTGGGGATCCATAGAAATTTCCGAAGACGTGTGCGTGCTCCAGCATTTCGCCGTCCGTTACCATACCTTTGAACGCGGATTCCTCCATGAAGTGGTAGTCCGCGCCATCTATTTCACCTTTACGCGGCGCACGGGTTGTGGCGGACACTGAAAAGTCCAATTCAGGGTCCCAAACACGAAGCCGTTTCGCCAGGGTGCTTTTGCCCGCGCCTGAAGGCGAACTTAGGATTATCAAAAGGCCACGACGGTCATTCATTGGCTATTACTCCACATTTTGGACTTGTTCGCGCATCTGATCTATCAGCACCTTCAGTGCAAGGCCGATCCTTGTCAGTTCTGCATTTTGCGCCTTCGAACACAAGGTATTGGTCTCACGGTTGAATTCCTGCATCAAGAAATCCATCTTACGCCCAATGGGTGCCGTTTCTTCAAGCAAGGTTTGCGCTGCGGCGACATGGGCAGTCAATCGATCGATTTCTTCCGTTATATCCGCTTTGACGGCAAGCAACGCTAATTCTTGGGCAATGCGGGTTTCATCAACATCGATCACGGCTTCCATGATCTTGGCAAGATTGCGTTTTAAGGTCGCCGCGACGTCATCGCTGCGTGATTTTGCCAGCTGTTCAGCAGATGTGGTTAACACACCAATCTCTTCCAATTGCGCGCTGAGCACAGTTTCAAGGGCTGCGCCCTCGCTTTGGCGCATTGCATCAAAAGATTGGATTAGGTCGTCAGCCTGGGCCAACAACGCTTTCGACAGGCGGGTGGTGTCTTGGTCGCTTTGGGCTTTTTGATCCAAAATCCCACGCATTGCCAAAATATCAGACGCTTTTGAAGGAGCTAATGACAGCCCCGCATCCATCACTTGGGCTTCTATCACGGCCATGGCATCCAAAACAGATTGCAATACACCATCATTGATCTGAAAAGTGCCACCTACGTCCTCTTCTCTGGTGATCCGCAAGGAAAGGGTCACGTTCCCACGGGCTGCAACAGCGCTAAGGGCTTTACGCAGTCCGATCTCTAAACCGTCAATCCAGTCTGGCACACGCAGGCGCAAATCAAGGCCTTTGCCGTTCACACTGCGCAATTCCCAAGTCCAACTCCAGCTGTCCAATGTTCCTGTTGCTGAGGCAAAGCCAGTCATAGATTTTAGCATGTGTTTGTCCCATTTGATGTTTTGTTTTGCATTGAATGCAAGACACATTAACCATTTGTTAAGTTTAAGCACCATATCCACTTCAAGTTAATATATTAAGTTTTCATCAACCTTTCTCTCGCCAGGCGGGAATTGCTGAGGTGAAATAATGGTGGATGCCCGATGGATAAGTTAAACATACGGAATGTTTTTGAAATGATGGACTACCGAGCAGATGCAGGTTTTTCCGCAATGGCCCAAATTGAGGCATATTGGGAAGCATTGCGTGGATCGCGTTTGATGCCAAAACGTTCAGAAATTGATCCACGCGGGATCGAAACGGCTTTGGAATACACCTTCGTATTGAAACGCATCGCAATTGGCATGGCACGTCTGCGTATTGCAGGCAGCCATTTGAACAATTTGATGGGGATGGAAGTGCGTGGGATGCCGCTTACATCCTTTATAACTCCAAATGGGCGAGCCCAGATGGGTGATATACTTGAAGAAGTATTTCAACGGCCATCTGCCTGCGAAATCCGGCTTTCAACCGAAGTTGGCCGTGACAAACCAGCGATGGACGCGCGTATGTTGTTGCTTCCACTCAAAAGTGATCTTGGGGACGTAAGTCGTGTGCTGGGATGTTTCATTGCACGTGGTGAAATGGGTAACCAATCGCGTCGGTTCGATATAATCAGCACCAAGACACGCCCACTTGTTTTGTCATCGGCTGATGGAGGCGCATCGCTAGCAGGTCAAAAACCTAAACCACGCGAAACGGTTTCAGGGTTTCATGATCAAAAGGTCGATTATTCTGGTCAGTCAAAACCGAACCAAAAGCCGTATCTAAGATTGATCAAAAACGACGGATAGTGTTTTATATGCAACCACAAGAAGGGGCGGCGTTGCTAGAACGCCGCCCCTTCTTGAATTGTCATGTTTATTATCCTGCTTTAGCAAGACGTCCAGCGCGAAAACCTGACAGTTCTTCCGCAACAAGGAACGCCAATTCCAGCGATTGGCTGGCATTCAAGCGCGGGTCACAAGCTGTGTGGTAACGATCAGAAAGGTCTTCGTCGCTTACAG
>CAJJBH010000083.1 GCA_905182355.1 uncultured Paracoccaceae bacterium
TGATGCAAACGCTGTGCAGCACCTTCGTCTGAAGTAAAAGTTGATTTACGCTTATCTCTTTGAGTACCATTATACAGATAACGCATATGTGCAGGGATACTGATTATCACATGCCACTTGCCGCGTATGAGCCTGAGACGTGAAGCGGGGTATTGATAGCCACCTCTGTGCTTGTCGTTCATCACTATGGCCCTAGCATCATTATCAATGAAATATTGTCAGAAGTATTGACAGGAGTATTGACAGTTAGGCACAGGAAAGCCTTGAAAAAAAGGAATAACATAAGAAACAGGGGGGTAAATGGTGGCGTGGGGGAGACTTGAACTCCCGACCTATCGATTATGAGTCGATCGCTCTAACCAACTGAGCTACCGCGCCGTGAGAACGGGGATTATGAGAGACAGACAGAGTCGTCAACCCACGAAATCACTTAAACCTCGCGCACTGCGTCAATCATACGCTGAACGTTGTCTGGATCAGCGTCTGGTGTGATGCCATGCCCAAGGTTAAAGATGTGCGGTCCACCCGAGAATGCCTTAACAATTGCGCGGGTTTCATCGACCAAATCTTGGCCTCCTGTGACCATGTGGGACGATTTCAGGTTGCCTTGAACACAACCGTCGACTTGTACGTTTTTCACAGCCCATTCGGGCGTGACGGAATTGTCGAGTGCGACGCAATCCACACCTGTGGCTTTGGCAAACCCAATGTAGCCATCACCTGCTTCACGCGGGAAACCGATGATTGGGGTGTTGGGATGTTTGGCTTTCAGCGCCGATGTAATGCGGCGTGCTGGCTCAACAGAGTATTTCTGGAACGCGTCACCTGGCAACGATCCGGCCCAGCTGTCAAAAATTTTGACCACTTCGGCTCCTGCTTCGATCTGCATGGACAGATAGTCGATCGTCGCTTCGGTGATTTTATCCATCAAGGCGTCAAAGACAGCGGGCTGTTCAATCCGCAATTTATGCGCAGGCGCTTGATCGGGGGTGCCCTTACCTGCGATCATGTAGGTCGCGACAGTCCACGGTGCACCAGCAAAGCCAATCAGCGTGGTTTCTGGGGGCAACGCGCCCGAAAGATTGCGCACTGTTTGGTAGATTGGGTTCAGCGTCTCGTGAATGTCTTCGACTGGGCCTAATTTGTCGAAATCCGCCTGTGACGTAATTGTGGACAGGCGTGGTCCTTCCCCCGTCACAAACCACAGGTCTGCGCCCAAGGCTTGAGGGATCAACAGAATGTCGGCAAACAGGATCGCGGCGTCAAAACCGTAACGGCGTATTGGTTGCAGCGTCACTTCGGTCGCTAGGTCAGGATTATAGCACAGCGACAGAAAGTCACCGGCCACGGCCCGCGTCGCTTTGTATTCTGGCAGATACCGTCCCGCTTGCCGCATCATCCAAATTGGCGGTGTCGGCAATGTTTCACCAGCAAGTGCGCGCAAAATAGTTTTGGATGAGGTCATGATTGGTATCCTTTTACAGTTGGGTGTTGGTCACGCCCCACGCCTAAATTGTCAAGAGATCGTAGGTTGTCAGGCGCAAATGACGCGCCTAGAAAGGACGCATGAATTTTCAGCTCCCTACCCCCGTACAACCGCTAAAAATTGGCACCCGTGGATCGCCTTTGGCCTTGGCCCAAGCCTATGAAACGATGGCACGTTTAATCGCAGCCTTTGATTTGCCCCAGGATGCGTTCAAGATAGTCGTAATTACCGTGACGGGAGACGTGATACAGGATCGCCCCTTGAAAGATATTGGCGGCAAAGGGTTGTTCACACGCGAAATTGAAGAAGATCTGTTGGCGGGCAAGATCGACATAGCTGTTCACTCGATGAAAGACATGCCGACACTTCAGCCCGACGGCCTATTGTTGGACACCTATTTGCCGCGCGAAGACGTGCGCGATGCGTTTATTTCTCATACCCTAAAATCGATAACCGAATTGGCACGGGGTGCTGTTGTTGGCACCTCCAGCCTGCGCCGTCGTGCACAGCTGTTGAACCGCCGCCCTGATTTGAATGTGGTCGAATTTCGCGGCAACGTGCAGACCCGTTTGAAGAAATTGGAGGCCGGCGTTGCGGAATGTACGTTCCTTGCGACGGCCGGCTTAAAACGGCTTGGACGGTCCGATGTGCCTGCGACCCCCGTTGATGCCGAGGATATGCTGCCTGCCGTTGCCCAAGGGGCTATCGGGATTGAGCGGCGCGCAGATGATGCGCGGATCAAACATATGCTGGACGCGATTCATGATACACCTACAGGTCAACGCCTTGCGGCTGAGCGGACGTTTCTTGAGGCGTTGGATGGGTCGTGCGAAACACCTATTGCGGGCTTGGCGATACTGGAGGGCGACCAATTGCACTTGCGCGGTGAAGTGCTGCGCCCAGACGGGTCAGACGCAATTGCGGGCGAACGCCGTGGCCCGATTTCAGATGGCCCAAAGATGGGTATCGATTTGGCGCAAGAGTTGTTGGATCGCGCAGGCGAAGGCTTCTTTGACTGGCATACCACGTAACACGATGACGTCGTGTTTCCCTTGACCTAACTGCGGCTAATCGGTGACCCTTTGAAAAGGAGAACCGTGATGACCCCTGGAAAAAGTTATTTATCAAGTGACGAGATAAGACCGTTGGCAAAGCGTTCTGACGCGATGGGTCTTTGGTTGGTCCTACATTGTTGGTTGGTAATTGCCTTTGCAATTGCACTGTTTGCGGTGTGGCCAAACCCTTTGACGTTTGTCTTGGCTGTCGTTTTGATCGGCTCACGGCAGTTGGGACTGGCGATATTGATGCACGAAGCTGCCCATGTTGCGCTGTTCAAAACCCGCGCTGTTAATGAATTTGCGGGGGAATGGCTGTGTGGCCGTCCCATCATGGCAGAGCTTTCGGCTTATCGTCATTATCACTTGACCCACCATCGATATACCCAGACTGACAAAGACCCTGATCTGGCATTGTCTGCGAAGTTTCCTGCGTCTCATGCATCAATCCGCCGGAAATTTTTGCGTGACTTAACTGGACAAACCGGAGTGAAGCTGTTGGTTCTTCAGGTTATGACCGCAATTCGTTTGGCTGGTGATGATGATGCGATTGACGCCGCAAAGACTGACGCTGCGCAGGCCTTCAAGTCGACGGACCTATTTAAGTCATTGGCCGTATTTGGCACGATTGGACTGGCGATCAGCCTAATCGGTGATTGGTGGTGGGGATTGGCATTTTGGGTGCTTCCCTATCTAACGTGGTTTCAGTTTGTTTTACGTGTTCGCAACATCGCAGAACACGCCGCAACAGAGGTGTCGGAAAACCCATTGCAGAATGTGCGCACCACACATGCCAACTGGATCGCACGCGCCCTCGTGGCACCCTACTGGGTCAACTACCACCTAGAACATCACATGGTTATGCATGTTCCTTGCTGGAAGCTACCAGCGATGCACAAGGCCCTTCTGGGCAAGGGCTTGGGCGCACAAATGCGGATTGCTAAGGGGTACGGCCCTGCGATGGCAGAGGCGGGTTGGGGCCGTCTTTAGACCCACTTGGCCAAAGGTGGCAGGCTCATCAATACCGCGTTTGCATCATGCCCTGTTTCAAGCCCGAATTTAGTCCCGCGATCATAAACCAGATTGTATTCAGCATAGAGACCACGGTGAATAAGTTGCGCGTCTTTGTCACCCTCGTCCCACGTTTGGGTTTTGCGCTTTTCAACAAGTGGAACATAGGCTGGTAAAAAAGCGCGGCCAATATCTTGGGTCAGTGCAAAATCGATTTTCCAATCACCTGTGCAGCGATCATCCATAAAGATACCCCCAACGCCACGGGCACGATTGCGGTGGGGAATATAGAAATATTCATCCGCCCATTTTTTTAGCTCTGGATACAAATCGGCCCCATGCGGATCAAGGTGCTGCTTTTGTTGGTCGTGAAAGTGCGCCGTGTCTTCTTCATACTCGATGCAGGGGTTCAAATCTGAACCACCACCAAACCACCACGCGTGCGGCGTCCAGAACATACGTGTGTTCATGTGAACTGCCGGAGCGTGTGGATTTTGCATGTGCGCAACAAGACTGATCCCAGCCGCCCAGAACCTTGGGTCATCCTTCATACCCGGGATACCCTTACGGGCGGCCATCGCATTTTGCGCACGTTCGCCCAAGGTGCCATAGACTGTCGAGATGTTGACCCCAACCTTTTCAAACACACGGCCACCGCGCATCACGCTCATCAATCCGCCACCGGCATCTGATCCATCGTCAGAGGTACGTGTGGTTTGCGTGACTTCAAAACTGCCCGCAGGCGCGTCTGACATTGGGCCTGTGTTGTGGTTGGCTTCTAGTTTCTCAAACGCGGTTACAATCTGATCGCGCAGGGTGCGAAACCATGCAGTGGCTTGCGCTTTTTCTGTCCCCAAGTCGCCTGTTTGAGTGTTGGTCATGTTAGTCATCTTTCGGCAATGGATTAGTGGGCTGGCGCGGAAACGGAATCCAGTAGGCTACGCCCACCATCAACGGTCACAATTTCGCCCGTCATAAACGCAGAGGCGTCAGACGCCAAAAACTGAACCGCATCGACCAACTCACTCGGTCCAGCGACGCGGCCCAAAGGTGTTTTTTCCTCGATCTCGTCGCGCCATTCTGAATTTTCGATCATAGACGACTTCAACGATGCCGACATAACAGAGCCGAAGGCGATTGCGTTCACCCTGATCCGATGTGGGGCAAGCGCCAATGCCATCGAGCGCGTCATTTGTTCCATCGCAGCAGAAGCGATTGAATATCCCATCAACTCAGGCCGCGTACTGCGCGCGGCAATTGAACTTAGGTTGACGATGGTTCCAACTGACCCGACAGGTTGATCAACGGATTGTTTGATCATGCGTTTTGCAACTTGTTGCGTCAGGCGCAGGCTGGTCATCATGTTCTGCTCAAGCAGGACTTCGACTGATGTATCCTCAACATCCAGCACATCGGTCGTCATAACCTGCCGCGAGGCATTGATTAAAATGTCGACCTGATCAAAGGCATCTATGGTTGCGGAAATTAGATTTGCAATTGTCAGTCGTTGCCGCAGATCACCAGCAAAGTAGCGCATGTTGCCTTCGTCTAAATGCGGCCCCAACTCTTCTTTAAGCCGCACCTCATCCATATCAGCACACATTACGTTGACACCACGGTCAGCAAAATTGCGCGCGATAGACAGGCCAATTCCATTGGCCGCCCCCGTGACTATCGCTGTCTTGCCAGAAATCGAAAATGACATGGTTTTGATCCTTGTCGGTTTAGGCGCGTTTGCGCAAAGGTCTTGCCGCATGGAACAGTTTGAACCGCGCATCGCCGCCCAAATCGGTCACCTTGCCAAAATTGGCGTTCAGACTTTCTTCATAGGGCAAATGGCGGTTGGCGACCATCCAAAGCTGGCCAGAGTTGGCCAAGATCCGCGCAGCAGTGGCCACAAAGGCCTGGCCCAACGACGGCTCAGCCGCGCGGCTGACATGAAATGGCGGGTTCATAATCACGGTATCAATGCGTCCCTTGGGGGCCCATTTTGTTGCGTCAGCCCAGTGGTGTTGCGCCCGTTCATCCGTGACATTTCGCTTTGCACATTCCAGCGCCATATACCCAGCTTCAACCAGATGCAGTTCGTTGATATCACGAGTCAAAGCGTGGGCAGACAGATAACCCCAGCCCGCGCCCAAATCAGCAACGTTCTTGCCTAATTTTACGGGCAACGCCTGTGCTAACAATTCGGAACCTGCATCCACACCATCCGCAGAAAACACACCCGGTGCGGTCCAGAACCCGCCATCGGTCAATGTCGGATGTTCCATCCAATCCTCAAGCCCGTCATGGCTGTTGATCCAAAACAATTTTCCGTGCGCCTTGGAAATGGTCGATGATACATCAGCCCGATTACGCAAGGATTTGAAAATACTGTCGACGCCGTCTGTCTTTTGACCGTCAATTATAATCGGACCATCCGTGCATGCCGCGGCTTGGGCAACCAACGCACGCGCTTCTGATTTAGCACGCGGCAGACAGATAACTGATAGGGCATACCGCTCGGACGGTTGCACCGCGCAGGCAAAACCCGCGGCCTTGAACGCATCATAAGCGGGGCGAAACGGCTGGATCACCTCGCACTGCGCTTGCGGCAAGCCACGTAAATCGGCATCCAGTGCGGGATGGAAAACAGCGATACGGCCCTCGGGCACATTCAGTCCGCCCGTTTCCAAGGCCAGAGGCAAGCGATCACCAATCATAAAATTATTCTTCTTTTTCCATAGTGCATTGCAGCGGATGCTGATTTTGACGTGCAGCATCCATCACTTGTGCCACTTTTGTCTCGGCTATCTCGTGGCTAAAGACGCCAACAACGGCCAATCCTTTTTCATGAACAGTCAACATAATCTCGAACGCTTGGCTCTGATTGACGCCGAAAAAGCGCTCCAAAACCATGACAACGAATTCCATCGGTGTGAAATCATCGTTCAATAACATGACCTTATACAGCGGAGGCCGCTTTGTTTTGGGCTTCGTTTCCGTGATGACAGCTGTATCGCCATAGTCATCACGTTTGTCCGACATCATGTACAAGTCTTTGGTCATTGCCGCTCCGGTTATAGAATCCATTGGTAGGCATTCAGATCCACTATATAACGCCCAAGCGGTTTGAGAAAAGAGGCAGCGAACAACATGTCACCAAAAGTAACGACCATTGGCTTTGATGCCGATGATACACTTTGGCACAACGAACGGTTTTTCCAGCTGACCCAAGCGCGGTTTGCGTCGATCTTGGCCCCACATTGTGACGTCCCCGATTTGATGGATGCGCTGCTGCAGGCCGAGAAACGCAACATCGGGCAGTATGGGTTCGGCATAAAAGGGTTCGTTTTGTCGATGATCGAAACGGCGTTAGACGTTACCAAGCACCAAGTGCCGGGCGACGTCATCGCGCAGCTGCTAGACGCGGGCAAAGAAATGTTGGCCCATCCCATTGAATTGCTGCCTTTTGCTGCTGAGGCCGTTGAGGCGGCGCGCAGTTACGGGCCTGTATTGCTGATCACTAAAGGCGATCTACTGGATCAAGAGCGCAAGCTGGCCCAATCGGGTTTGGGTGACTTGTTTGATGGGATCGAAATTGTTTCAGCCAAAGTGCCTTCGGTTTACACCCGCATCTACAATCAACATGGTACAGGTGCCGCACAGGGCATGATGATCGGCAATTCGATGAAGTCGGACGTAAACCCGATGCTTGATGCTGGTGGTTGGGGTATTTACGTGCCCCACGGCCTGCATTGGGAGATCGAACATGCCGAACCACAACTGGATCATCTACGCTACAAAGAGATCGCAGACCTTGGTGCGCTACCAGATTTGATCACCGAAATATTGAAAGGCTAATCCATGCCACATGCTGAACTGAAATACTCAAATGATCTGTCACTAGATGCGCCCGCAATATTGGCAACAATTGATGCCATCATTAGAGATTATGATGCGGGTGCCGGAGATTGCAAGGGTCGCGCCTATCCCGCTATAGAATTCAACTACACCCATGTGATCGCCGAAATCTCGATGCTGCCCAAAGCGCACAGGGATCATGCATTTATGAATGCACTAATCGCCGATCTAGAAGTCGCCATTAAATCACATCTCACCCAACCTTCCTTCTTCTCACTGAAGGTTTCATTTCTGCCAACCACCTACGTTACAAATCACTTCGAACCTTAATTCAAGAAGAACACATTGATGCCACATTTTGCGCCACATTGTTGCCACATTGGCCTCTTTAGGGGTGAAAATCGGCTTCGCCCCTAAATGTAGAATTTTAAGTGATCCATTTTTTCGCGTAGTTCATTGTTTCTATGGGTTTATCGAAAACCGTATTTATGCTAGAGTTAAAATAAGAATAATAAGGTCAGCCAAAAAATTGGCGACCACTGAGGCAGAAAAAGGCAGATTTATCGTGAAGGTTTGGCGTATTCAGCCAGCCCGTTTGGGGCTGTTGATCATCGCGGCAGTGTGGATGCTTATGGTTTTGCCACTTAGCGTCTCTGCCGCACCTTACGCAGCATATGTTATTGATGCGCGTACTGGCGAGGTTTTGCATGCTCGCAATGCCAACACCCGATTGCATCCAGCGTCCTTGACCAAAATGATGACCCTTTATTTGGCGTTTGAAGCCATCGAAAACGGTGAAATTTCACTGGATACGAAGGTCACTATTTCGAAGAATGCTGCTGCCGAACCACCTTCAAAACTGGGGTTACGTGCTGGTCAGAAAATTGCCATGCGTTATTTGATCCGCGCAGCTTCAGTTAAATCTGCAAACGATGCAGCAACTGCTATTGGAGAGGCGTTGTCGGGGTCTGAAGCCCGTTTCGCCCGTCGTATGACACGCACAGCCAAAGCCCTTGGTATGTCACGCACAACATTTAAAAACGCACATGGCCTGACTGAAAAAGGCCACATGTCCACTGCCCATGATATGACAATTCTGGGCCGCCATATTCTGTATGACTTTCCGCAATATTATAACTTGTTTTCCCGCCGCACGACCGACGCTGGCGTACGTGAAGTTTCCAATACCAACCGTCGCCTACTTGGATCCTACAAAGGCGCTGATGGCATCAAAACAGGTTACACACGCGCTGCAGGTTCAAACCTTGTGGCCTCAGCAGAACGCGGCAATAAACGTATCATCGCGACCGTGTTTGGCGGTAAATCTTCGGCAGATCGCAATGTCAAAGTCGCCGAATTGCTAGACCTTGGCTTTCGCCGCGCCCCATCCAATGCACGCCTAAGCAAACCCGTCGCTCCAACTTATGTCGCCGGAAGTGTGCCAAGTGGCGCGGGCAAAACCATTCGCTTGAACGTTGCGGTAAAAACAAGTCTACGACCACAAGCGCGTCCAAAGTCAGCATTGGTGCCATTGCTGCTAGCTGCAGCACCTAAAACGGAAGCGAGCGTCTTATCTGCTGACATCAACACGGCGATTGCTGCCGCACAGGCAGAAGTACCCGTAGCCAAAATTGAAAATATCCAGCAGGTTGCGGCAGTTTCTGCCCGTCCAGCCGCGCGACCAAAAGATCTGGTTCTGGTCCGCGCCGCGCCCGAAACTCAAACCGTCACCCGTATTTCCACATCCGGTGGCCGTCACTGGGGTGTGAATGTCGGGCGTTATACCAGCCGCTACAAAGCGGAGCGTGTGTTGCTAAAAACCGCACTGGCCGAGATGGCAACACTAGATGGATCGCTGCGCAAGGTTGTGCGCAGCACACGCGGGTTTGACGCGAACTTCTTAGGTATGACCCGAGAGACCGCAGATCTGGCATGTCGGCGTTTGAAAGCACGCAATGTCACCTGCTTTATGATTGGGCCTTAAACGTCTAGCTCGGAACCAGCACCAATCATTTGTCGTATTGGGACGGAATCGTCGGCACCGACATGTGACGGGAAACTGCGAAGCAGGATACCATTACGCATCCGCGCATCCGTTATAGAACTATAGCTGCTGACCAATTCACGGATTGGCCTGCCTAAGCGTTCAAGCCCCGAAACAAAGGCCACGATGGCACCAACTTCGCCCTCGCCTACAACATCCCAGCCATTCGCGCTGGCTTTGATCTTGGACGGGGGGGATTGTATAGATACAATAAAAAACGGAACGGCGTAACGTGTGCACAATTTGGGCCGAAATCAACACGCGTTGGATGCGTATGGCCAGCTTGATGCCAGCGGAAAGCAAAAGAGCCCCAACATAAAGCGCAGCCAACCAGATCAATAAATCGACATCTTTGTTCGCTACCGCATCATTAGAAAGACAGCGTTGCAGCTCCAACGGGATCAGAGCCAGAGGCATCAGCGCCAAGGTCATCAAGATTACAACGACTTGTTTCTGTTGCGAATACCGGAAAAAGTAACCATACACGGATTGTGGCAACGCGCGCACAATTGGACGTCAATTCTAATTGAACAAAAAACGCCATAAAGACCAGTGTGAAACAAAGCCAAACGAACGTCTCAATTTGAAGTTAAGTTTGCGCTAGTGCGTCGCTTGCAGCAATTGACGCGTGTATTCCGTTTGCGGGTTTTCGAACAAATCGGTCGCAGTGCCTTGTTCGATCACATCGCCTTGTTTCATAACAATAACGTTGTGTGACATCGCGCGGATCACTTTAAGATCGTGACTGATGAACAAATAGGCCAGCCCATATTTCTGTTGTAAATCGCGCAGCAGCTCCACAATCTGCACCTGAACCGTCATATCAAGCGCCGATGTGGGTTCATCCAGCACCAGCAATTTTGGCCGCAAGACCATCGCCCGTGCAATCGCAATTCGTTGACGTTGCCCACCTGAGAATTCGTGCGGATACCGATCCATTGTTGACGGATCAAGACCGGTTTCGGCCATAACTTCAGCCACCAAATCACGTTGGTTGCGGTCCGGATCAATCTTATGAATCGTCAGCCCTTCAGAAATGATCTGAGCGCAGGTCATACGTGGGCTAAGACTGCCAAAGGGATCTTGGAACACGATCTGCATGTCTTTGCGCAGATGACGCAGCTGCTTAGTGCTCCAACTGCGGATGTCTTGACCATTGTAAGTGATGCCACCCTCGCTGGCGATAAGACGCATGATCGCCAGCGCCATTGTGGTCTTGCCCGACCCACTTTCGCCAACAATCCCCAACGTCTCTCCTGCCCGCACGGACATGGACGATGCGTTGACCGCTTTGACATGACCAACAGTGCGGCGCAACAATCCGCCATAGATCGGGAACCAGATTTTTAGCTTGTCCGTTTCGACAACAACAGGCGCGTTTTCGGCCACGGGAAGGGGCTGCCCACTTGGTTCTGCACTTAGCAATTTGATGGTGTAGGGATGCTGAGGGTTCGCGAATAATTCTGCGGTTGGCCCGCTTTCAACGACCTCGCCCTGCTGCATAACGAATACACGGTCTGCGATACGACGCACGATGGCAAGATCGTGAGTGATAAACAAAAGGCCCATGCCTTCGGCATCTTTCAGATCTTTCAGCAGATCAAGGATTTGCGCTTGAATGGTCACATCAAGCGCGGTTGTCGGTTCGTCCGCTATCAAGATATCCGGTTTGTTGCCCAGTGCCATCGCGACCATCACACGCTGGCGTTGACCGCCGGAAAGTTGATGGGGGTAACTGCCAAGACGGCTTTCCGCGTCGCGGATGCCAACCTTTTCCAGTAATTCCAGCACACGGACACGTGCTTGTGCACCAATGATCCCTTGGTGCAATGCAAGGCTTTCGGCCAATTGCTTTTCAATGGTGTGCAGTGGGTTCAGCGAAGACATGGGTTCTTGGAAAATGAAACTGATGTCATTGCCACGCACTTGGCGCAGCAGACGTTCATCAGCGCCAATCAATTCCTGACCATCATATTTGACGGATCCTGTCACTTCTGCGCTGTCACCTAACAGCGACACGGTGGACAAAGCAGAAACCGATTTTCCTGATCCAGATTCCCCAACCAAAGCCACGACTTCACCCCGATTAACGGTAAAGCTGACACCGCGTACGGCGTGGGTCACTGCCCCGTCTTGGCGAAAGCCCACGTTCAGGTTTTGCACCTCTAATAGTGCTGTCATTGGCCCAGTCATTGGAATGTCTTTCGTGGGTCAAAGGCATCGCGGATACCCTCGAAAATGAACACTAACAGCGACAACATTACAGCGAACGTCCCGAAGGCGGTGAAAGCCAGCCAAGGCGCTTGAAGGTTTTGTTTTGCTTGCAACGTCAACTCCCCCAATGACGGGGCAGATGACGGAAGACCAAAGCCAAGGTAGTCAAGGATCGCAAGGGTCGAAATTGTGCCCGTGATGATAAACGGCAGCATTGTCAGTGTCGCCACCATCGCATTTGGCAGCATGTGACGGAACATGATGGTGACGTTACCAACCCCCAACGCACGGGCAGCACGTACGTATTCAAGGTTGCGTGCGCGTAAAAATTCGGCACGTACAACACCCACAAGGCTTGTCCATGAGAACAGCACTAGCAAGAACACAAGCAACCAGAAACTACGCCCAAGGATCGCAAACATAATGATGATCACATAGATGACGGGAATGGCGGACCACACCTCGATCACACGCTGAAAAATCAGATCCGTAAGCCCACCAAAAAAACCCTGCACTGCACCTGCCACGACACCGATAAGAGTGGCCGTTCCTGTAACCATCAACGTGAACAGTATCGACAGTCGGAAGCCATGGATCACACGGGCCATAACGTCACGTTTGGTCCCGTCCGTGCCCAACCAGTTCTGCGCATTGGGCGGTAATGGGGCAGCACCAGGGCGCTCAACGGCTGTATCAAATGAATACGGGATCAGCGGCCAAATCATCCAACCTTTGTTGATTGGCGTCCCGTCAACAACGCCATCTGCGCTGTCTTCGATCACACCTTCAGGGTCGTCAAAACAAATATTTAATCCACCTGAAACGATCAAACATTCAACTTCTGGATCACGATAAACGGCTTCAGTTTGGAAGTCGCCGCCAAATTCGGTCTCGGGATAAAAATTCCAGATCGGAGTGTAGAAACTGTTTTGGTACCGCACGAGGATGGGTTTGTCGTAAGCCAAAAATTCCGCACATAGACTTAAACCGAACAGGATCGCGAAGATGATCATCGACCAATAGGCGCGTTTGTTACGCCTAAAATTGCGCCAACGGCGTTGGTTTAGGGGGGACATAGCCATCAGCCTTCCCTTTTTTCAAAATCGATGCGCGGATCGACCAACACGTACATCAGATCAGACAGGATCGCGACCAACAGGCCCATCAAGCCGAAGATGTAGAGGGTGCCAAACACAATTGGGTAATCGCGCGCCACTGCGGCCTCGAACCCCAAACGGCCTAAACCGTCGAGGGAGAATATTGTTTCAATAATCAGTGAGCCACCAAAGAAGACCGATATGAACAGGCTTGGGAAACCCGCGATTACAATCAACATCGCGTTTCGGAACACATGACCATACAACACCTGACGTTCGTTCAACCCTTTGGCTTTTGCGGTCACGACATACAGTTTCTTAATCTCGTCCAAAAAGCTGTTCTTGGTCAGCAATGTAAGGGTCGCAAAGCCACCAATTGTGCCTGCCAAAACGGGCAGCGCGATGTGCCAGAAATAGTCCAAGACTTTTCCAATAGCCGTAAGATCGTCGAAGTTGTCAGATGTCAGCCCCCGCAATGGGAACCACTGAAAGTAACTGCCGCCCGCAAACAAAACCAGCAACATGATCGCGAACAAGAAGCTAGGGATCGCGTAAGCCGCGATGATGAACGCACTGGTCCATGTATCAAAACGGGACCCGTCGTGCACCGCTTTACGAATGCCCAGTGGAATCGAAATGGCATAGGCAATCAACGTCGACCACAGACCCAACGTGATCGAAACAGGTAGTTTTTCCTTCACCAGATCAATCACAGAAATGGACCTGAAATAGCTCTCGCCAAAATCAAATCTCAGGTAGTTCCACACCATATTCACAAACCGCTGGAGCGGTGGTTTGTCAAAACCAAACTCTTTCTCCAGCTCCTTGATGAACTCAGGCGGCAGGCCACGTGCGCCGATGTATTGGCTGTCAGATCCTGTACTTAGATCCTCCGCACCACCGTCATTGCTACCGCCAGTGAAACCTTGCAATACATCACCGCCACCCTGCGCACGCGCAATCGCTTGCTCAACTGGGCCGCCCGGCACGAATTGTACCATCGCGAAATTCACCATGAGAATACCCAGCAGCGTTGGGATGATCAGAAGTAACCGTCGGAATATATATGCGCTCACTTGGCAGTTACCTCAGCGCGCCAGCGTCGCGAAGCGCGGCCGCCTTGTCAGCATCATACCACCAAAAATCTAGGTAACCGAGCGCGTAGGCCGGTAGGTTTTCTGGGTGACCATATTGATCATAATAAGCGACCCAATGATCCGCTTTGTACCACAGTGGGATCATAATGAATTCGTGGCGCAACACGCGATCAAGTGCGGTCATAGCGACAACCTCATCCTCACGTGTCGTTGCTTGCAAAGACTCTTCGATGATGGCGTCAACCAATGGGCTGGCCAAACCAGCGGGGTTAAAAAGCGAAAACTCAGCGGATTCAGAACCATAGCGCTGGCTCAATCCTGTGCCCGTCCCAAGGAAGGCCCCATAGGAATCATAAACCAAATCATAGTCGCGATCACGCTCGCGCGACGTGTACTGAGAGGAGTCAACTTTTTCGAGCGAGATATCGACGCCCAGCGCTTTCACATTACTAACAAAATTCTCCATCACGCCACTTAGCGTTGATGGCGAGCTAGAGTTGAACAAGAAGTTAATCGTCAGCACTTCTCCTGCAGCATTACGACGAATGCCATTACTGTCCACAAACCATCCTGCGTCATCTAACAACTTGGATGCTTTGCGAACGTTACGACGATCTAACAGACGTGCAGGGTTGGATGTGTGCGGTAGAACAGCAGGTTCGCTGTAAATCTCATCCGCAACCAAATCCCCAAATCCTTTTAGGAATTCTAGCTCTGCACCTGTGGGCAGGTCTTTTGCCATCAACGGGGTGTCTTGGGTAAAAGAAGCGCGCTGTTTGAACAAACCGTATTGAAGCGATTCATTGGTCCACTCAAAATTATATGCCAGTGCTATTGCTTGGCGCACGCGTTTATCTTTTAGAACCTCTTTACCAAGATTGAACACGATACCACTAGGCGTCGGAGGCGATCCATCAGGTAGGCTTTTCCTTGCAATTTGACCATTATCTACTTTCGGGAACCCATAAGAAGACGCCCATTTCTTCGAATCGTTTTCAACACGGATCGTAAACTCACCCGCTTTAAAAGCCTCAAAAGCTGCAGTTGCATCACCAAAATATTCAATTCGGATAATATCGAAATTGTTGCGACCAACATTGATCGGCAAATCTTTGCCCCAGTAATCAAAGTTTCGTTTATACATTACGCGTCGGTTCACATCGACAGCTTCAATGACATACGGACCCGATCCAGGTGAAACCTCAAGCCGACTCTCATTCAATTTCGCGCCTGTTTCTTCATACCATTTCTTTGACCATGCGGGTACGAACCCAACTTGATCAATCAAGCTGCGGCGCGAAATACCTTCGGTGAAATAGAATTTAATCGCGTGATCGTTTAATACTTCGACTTTTGGAATACGTTTACGCACGGCGTCCGCGTACGATTTAAGCCCCTCATCCAACAACAGATTATGACTGAATTCGATGTCATGGGCCGTTACGGGAGAGCCATCCGAAAACCGTGCTTCAGGGCGCATATTGAAGATCACCCAATTGCGACCTTCATCGTATTCCAGACTCTCGGCAAGTAAGCCGTAGTATTCACCATAAACATCTGCAGGCGCGCCAGTAGAATTCACACCTTCGCCCAACAGGCTTTCATACATAACACTCGACAAGGCACCCGCGCGCCCTTTGCGTGTATAAGGATGCATTGAATCAAACGTGCCAACCGTGCCGAGTGCAATCTCACCACCCTTGGGTGCATCAGGGTTCACATAGTCAAAGTGGGTAAAGTCAGCAGGGTAGGTTAAATTGCCATAAAACGAATACCCATGGGTGGTTATCGTCTTTTCCTCAGCCCGCAATGTGCTTGCCATCAAACTGCCGACAACCAACGCCAAAACCCCTAATGTCCAAAATACAGGTCGCAAGTCGACAGTCTTGGCTTTGGTAGGCGTTTTGGATTGGGACATGTGGCTGATCCTCTTGAGTATTTTCATCATCTATTAACCAGATATAACGTGCTCACGCTAAAGGGCCAGCAGCGTTACATTCAAGTTGAGAATACGTGAACACGGCATAAATCGCCTGTTCAATACGATTTAGATCATTTTACGTATGCCTTCACAAAAAAAAGGCCGCATGCGCAAAGCATAAGGCCAAAATTCAATACAACTAAGGCAATTATTAGTTGTCGACGCTTTCAAGATACGCTATGACATCTGCGCGATCCTCTGGCTTCTTCAAGCCGGCAAAGCCCATTGTGGTGCCTGGCGCATACTCTTTTGGTTTTTCCAGAAAGCCGTTTAGCTCTGCAGCATTCCATGCACCACCCAGACCGGCAAGCGCACCAGAGTAACCAAATCCGTCAGCTGACGCAACTTCACGTCCCACAACGCCGTAAAGATATGGGCCAACACCGTTATCGCCGACTTCCAATTTGTGGCAAGCGCTGCATTTTCTAAATACCTTCGCGCCTTTACCGATATCCGCAGATGCCATCATCTCTTCGATGCTGATTTCGGCAGCTTCTTCGGCTGGTGCTGCGTCTTCAACTTCGATGACGTATGCCGCCTCGCCGTGGCTATCCATGTGATAAATTTCTTCAGCCGCCCACTTACCCAGCAAAAGGATAAGGAGCGAGCCAAAGACGGCACTGCCAATTTTTGTAAGTGTCATAGTATCGAACATAAGTAATGCGTCCATATCTGTAGGTTTGGCGAGTATCTATTGGTTCCATTTGGTTCTGTCTAGGTGTAGTTACCGCGACCAATCGCCCGGTTTTGTAAAATTGGGCCAATCTGACGTTCAAGGACTAAGAATAATGACACAGCGCATCGCCTTTCAGGGAGACTTGGGCGCCTATAGCCACGAAGCATGCTTTAAAGCGCGCCCTGACGCACAACCTGTGCCATGCTTGGGATTCGAGGATGTATTTGAAGCGGTGCGCAGTGGCAATGCTGACCTAGCCATGCTGCCCGTCGAAAACACGACCTATGGCCGCGTTGCGGATATTCACCGTCTGCTGCCAGAAAGCGGCCTGCACATCATAGACGAAGAGTTTGTTAGGGTCCGCATCAGCCTGATGGCCAATCGTGGACAAACTTTGGACCAGATCAAACATGTTCGTGCGCACATGGTGCTGATTCCCCAAGCACGAGCATTCTTGGATGCACACGGAATTACAGCAGAAACGGCCGTGGACAGTGCTGGCGCAGCCTCTGAAATTGCCGCCAGCGGTGAAATGGGCGTTGGTGCGCTTGCGTCTTCAGTTGCTGCACAGATTCACAATATGGATATTCTGGCCGAGAACATTGAGGATCAGGGGCATAACACAACCCGCTTCCTTCTAATGTCGCCCAAACCCGACATGACCCGCCGCAATGAAAAGATGCTGACCACGTTTGTTTTTGAAGTTCGCAACATTCCTGCCGCGCTTTATAAAGCGATGGGTGGCTTTGCGACAAACGGCGTGAACATGACCAAACTGGAAAGCTACATGGTGCGGGGTGCTTTCACGGCCACGCAATTTTATGCTGATATCGAAGGGCATCCTGACGATCCAGCCGTAGCGCGTGCGCTTGAAGAATTGGGATACTTTACCAATATGTTGGAAATCCTGGGTGTCTACCCAGCCGCCGAGGGGCGCCAGTAAGTCGGCGGATCAGGCGCCGCTTTTATGGTGATCCTCGATGCTTTTGGCGTATTCTGCAACGCGTAGTTTATACCGCTTGGTCAGCGACACTTTTGCCAGCTTCAAAGATTGGACTAGCAATCGCGCAGACAGGTTCGTTGGCTTCAATTCAAATTCAACAGAGATGCGTGTGCGATCGCGTGACAGTGCCACCAATTCAATCTGACCTGCACCATCAATCCCGCTGGTCGAGGACATAACACACACTTCATTCGGCTGATCGAAACGCGTCATTTCAACTTCAATGTCGCGCATTTTGCCACGCATCTTGAACGCAGCACGCCATTTCATCCCGGCACCCTGTTTGGTCAGGCTGTCGGTGCGCTGCACTTCAGCCCCGCGACGCATTGCGCTACGCTCGTAAGTATCAAAGTCACAAATCAGGTCAAAAGCCCGCGAAATTGGGACTTCTACATCTTCGCGCGCGCTAAACTTCATCAACTTTACCCATATTTATCTTCGCGGTCAGGTTTTACATGATGCGCAATCTCGCCTTAATCCAGTGTATCCGCAAGCCAATTTTCTAGCAAAAAGTGTGCAATTGCACCTTTTCTCGCAGGAAGAATCTTAGGATGCTCGCCCGCAAAGGCTTGCATCATTTCATCGCGACTGACCCACATGGCATCTTCAATTTCGACTGGGTCGATATTGATCTCTTCGCTGGTTGCCTGCCCAAAACAACCAAACATCAGTGATGCTGGAAATGGCCATGGCTGACTCGATAAGTAACCAACTTCGCCCACACGCACACCAGATTCCTCAAACACCTCACGGCGCACCGCAGCTTCCAAGGTCTCACCCGGCTCAACGAAACCAGCCAACAGTGAATACATGCCTTGCGGCCACCCGGGCGAGCGGCCCATCAAAACGTTGTCACCATGCGTGATCAGCATAATCACAACAGGATCGGTACGTGGGAAGTGACTGGCATTGCACGCAGGGCAATTGCGCTGCCATCCGGCGTGGGACATGTCAGACGCAGCCCCGCATTTTGCGCAAAACCCATGTGCTTCGTGCCAGCTGAAAATAGCCCGTCCCGTTGCCGCCAATTCTGCGTCACGAGGGTTAAGCCATGTCATCGTTCGTCGTAATTCAACAAACACCTGATCGTCAGCTGTTGCGGGGTGGTGTTGTTCGCTTGGAT
Organism: uncultured Paracoccaceae bacterium; assembly: GCA_905182355.1. Taxonomy (GTDB): domain Bacteria; phylum Pseudomonadota; class Alphaproteobacteria; order Rhodobacterales; family Rhodobacteraceae; genus Ascidiaceihabitans. The sequence continues at coordinate 18,634 of CAJJBH010000083.1, forward strand.
CCAGAAAACCACCCAAAGCTAGGGTATCCAGTTCAGCAGGTTCCCAGCTAGAAATATCATAGGCGAAAACAGCTGCCCCGTCTTCACGACCAAGCAGTATCATGTCTTCGGCCGCATCCGCCAAAATCGGATGATCCAAAGGGACACGCATCAACGTGGCTGGTCGGGATTTGTGGATCAGGGGTTTTCCCCGCCAAAACACAATCGCACGTGTGTCTGCTGCACGCATCATCAACTTAATAACTTGGGGGTTTGCACGCACTTCGCCTGCACGATCCAAAGAGGATCCGCCAAAAGTCACTTGCTCTGCAGTCTTCATGATTATCTTCCCTGTTGGTTGTCACAGGGATTGCCATGCAAGACGGTAAGGTTCAATCCCATCCAGATATCATCCTGAATGACGATGATTGAACCGCACCCCTTGCACCAACACTTTAGCGAGTCTATGTATGATGCTGAGAGGTTGGCGCGGGCGAGCGCCTCGCCAACCCGGTCAGATCCGGAAGGAAGCAGCCGTAACGAGTCCCGTTTGGGTCGTTGTCAATCTCTCACCTCACAGTCTACAATCCAGACATGTCAGAACAAGATTCTAAAACCCGCATAAAATGGGCCGAGGACCGCACGGTTCTCGCCAATGAACGCACGTTTTCATCATGGATGGGGACAGGGCTTGGTTCTGTTGCGATTGCAATTGGCCTTAAGGCTGTGTTTGGGGCAACTGACCCGACTTGGGTTGCAAAGCTAGCCGCCAGTTTGTTCTTAGTTGTGGCGATTACGATCTGCTGGATGGCACAAAAACAAGCCTGCAAAACCCTGGAGCGGCTGAGCGAGAACGATGCCGAATCCATGCCTGCGAAAAACTTCACCAAACTTGCATGGATCATGACCATTGCCACACTTGTCACGGGCGGCGTGCTTTGGTCACTGTGAGCACACTAAATGCGGGCTGTGGACCTTAGCAGGCCAGCCCTCTACTTTCTGCCAATGACGAATCTGTTGAAAGCCTTTTGATGTCTGACACGCCCACCCCCGTCTATCAGGTACTGGCACGCAAATACCGCCCAGAAACTTTTGTCGATCTTGTCGGCCAAGAGGCTATGGTGCGCACGCTGAAGAACGCGTTCGAGGCAGATCGCATCGCCCAAGCCTTCATGATGACGGGTATTCGCGGCACCGGTAAAACCACAACTGCACGGATCATCGCCAAGGGCATGAACTGCATCGGCCTAGATGGCAACGGTACCCCAACAACCGAACCTTGCGGCGAATGCGAACATTGTACCGCGATCATGGAAGGCCGTCATGTTGACGTGATGGAGATGGACGCCGCATCCAACACTGGCGTCGCCAACATCCGCGAAATCATCGACTCGGTCCATTACCGCGCCGCCTCTGCGCGCTACAAAGTCTATATCATCGATGAGGTTCACATGCTGTCGACAGGTGCGTTTAACGCCCTGCTCAAGACGCTTGAAGAACCCCCCTCACACGTCAAATTCATCTTTGCGACCACTGAAATCCGCAAGGTGCCTGTTACAGTTCTATCACGTTGTCAGCGCTATGATTTACGTCGTATCGAGCCCGAAGTGATGATCGCATTGATGCGCAAAATCGCAAAGGCTGAAAATGCCGGAATCGCAGATGATGCACTTTCTCTGATCACCCGCGCCGCGGAAGGGTCTGTTCGTGATGCCACATCATTGCTGGATCAGGCCATCTCGCACGGCGCTGGTGAAACATCCGCCGATCAAGTTCGCGCGATGCTTGGGTTGGCCGATCGTGGTCGTGTTCTTGACCTGATTGACATGGTGCTGCGCGGTGACGCTGCAGGTGCGCTGACAGAACTTAGCAGCCAGTACGCCGACGGCGCTGACCCTATGGCTGTGATCCGCGATCTGGCCGAGATTACGCATTGGGTGTCCGTGGTGAAAATCACACCCGAAGCCGCCGAAGATCCAACCGTGTCCCCAGATGAACGTGCCCGTGGTTTGGCTATGGCCGAAAACCTGCCGATGCGGGTCCTAACGCGCCTTTGGCAAATGCTGCTCAAAAGCCTTGATGAAGTGGCGGCTGCACCCAACGCGATGATGGCCGCAGAAATGGCGATCATTCGCCTGACCCATGTGGCCGACCTGCCAAGCCCCGAAGAGTTGGTGCGTAAACTCAATAACATCACGCCCCCACCTGCCCCACCACAAGGCGGCGGTGGTGGCATGGCACCTGCAACGGGTGGCAGTACGACGGCCTATGCGTCGACCCCAGTAATGTCTGGCGGTGGTGGTGGTGGTGGTGCAACTATGGCGTTGGCCGTGGACGCAGATCAGGCGCTGGCACGTTATCCGACGTTCGAACACGTCATCGAATTGATCCGCAACAGCCGCGACGTGAAATTGTTGGTCGACGTGGAAACAACATTGCAACTGGCCGCCTATCAACCGGGCCGGATCGAATTTGTCCCAACGGATCGCGCGCCCCGCGACATGGCACAACGTTTGGGTGCAAAGCTGCAGTTGCTAACAGGCAATCGTTGGGCGGTCATCATCGTCAACGAAGGTGGTGCAAAAACCATCGCCGAAATACGCGATGCAGCTGACTTTGCTTTGCAGGCTGAAGCCGAAAACCATCCACTGGTACAGGCTGTGTTGGCGCAGTTCCCCAAGGCAAAGATCAAATCGATCCGAACACCTAAACAGATCGCCGCCGAAGCTGTCAAAGACGCGCTGCCAGAAGTTGAAGATGAATGGGATCCGTTCGAGGACGATTGAACCGCGAAGATAGATACCTAAATATAGAAGATGTAAAAACAGGAGACACCGATGCTTAAAGGACTGGGCGGGCTTGGCGATATGGCCGGCATGATGAAAAAAGCCAAAGAGATGCAATCCAAGATGGAGCAGATGCAACACGACTTGAATTCGGTCACTGTTGTGGGTGAATCGGGTGCGGGTTTGGTCAAAGCGACTGCGACAGCCAAGGGTGATCTGACTGCGCTTGATATTGACCCATCGATCTTCAACAGTGATGACAAAGAAGTTGTTGAAGACCTGATTTTGGCCGCTATCAAAGACGCACAGGCCAAAGCCGCTGAAAAGTCCGAAGAAGAGATGGGCAAAATGACCGAAGGGTTGGGCCTGCCGGCGGGCATGAACCTACCGTTTTAAGAAACGCAAAATGTCCTCAACCCAAGATATTGACGCACTGATCGATCTGATGGCCAAACTGCCGGGCCTTGGCCCACGGTCTGCCCGTCGGGCCGTGCTGCATCTTATCCGCAAACGCGCCTTGTTGCTGACGCCCCTTGCGGACGTTATGCAGACGGTTGCGGAAACAGCGCGCGAGTGTCTGAACTGCGGCAACGTCGGCACCACGGATGTGTGTGATTTGTGTACATCCAACGAACGGGCCAACGGTGAAATCTGTGTAGTCGAAAGCGTAGCCGATCTTTGGGCGTTGGAACGGTCCAACGTGTTCAAAGGCCGCTACCATGTTCTGGGCGGAACGCTGTCCGCGCTTGACGCTGTAGGGCCGCACGAACTCCGCATCCCCCGCCTGATGGACCGTGTCGAAACCGAAGAGGTGACCGAGGTGATCTTGGCGCTGAACGCCACGATAGACGGCCAAACGACTGCGCATTATATCGCGGACCAATTGGAGGGGCGCGTGGCGCTGACCACACTGGCCCAAGGTGTGCCGATTGGTGGGGAGCTGGATTATCTGGATGAGGGTACTATCACGGCGGCTCTTAGGGCGCGTAAGGCGATTTAAGATTGATGGGCGTTTCCGCTAAATAGCAGTGGGTGAAAACGATTATATTACCATCAATACCCCTTCCATTTCCCGCCAACCCTGGAGCGTTTAAAATGCAAACACCCCCTACTTCCAGCTAAGCGAAGTTTCCCTAAGCCACCGTATCTATTCGTGTATGGTACTTTCGATAGCTCAAAGGTCGCGCATACTTCAAACGTATTTTCATCCTGTTTAAGATATTCGTAAGACTTATCGGTCACGGGATCTTG
>CAJJBH010000084.1 GCA_905182355.1 uncultured Paracoccaceae bacterium
AATGCATGAACCACCTTAAGGTTCAGTAAGCGGTCGAGCCAATGTCCAAGCACGCAAAAGTTCTGATCTGACTTCTTTCGGAGGTAGCATTGGCGAACAAAGGGAACGGGCAACGCTTGTTGCTCTCCGATTTTTGTTGATCCCTAGTGATCAAACATGGTTAACCTAATTTATTACCTTGGCAATAAAGGCATCGCGCGCTGCTGCTTGGGTGAGCGGAGCCTATCTGCTCACACTCCCGGTCCCGTTTGACCTCATGCGTGCAACTGGCTCCATTCATAAATCACCGCGCAAAGCGCCGCGAAAGCCGAAGGGTATGCCATGCTACACAATGATAAACTTGAACAATGGGACCGCGAGAACTTCTTTCATCCTTCGACCCACCTTGCAGAATTTGCACGGGGTAACGTAGCCCAACGCGTGATCACTGGCGGCTCGGGCTGCCATATCGAGGACCGCGATGGCAATCGGATGCTCGATGCATTCGCGGGACTTTACTGTGTGAACGTGGGCTATGGCCGCCCTGAAATTGCAGAAGCAATTGCGATCCAAGCCAAAGAACTAGCCTATTATCATTCCTATGTGGGTCACGGCACCGAGGCGTCGATCACACTTGCAAAAATGGTATTGGACCGCGCGCCAGATCACATGTCGAAAGTCTATTTTGGTCAGTCGGGTTCGGATGCAAACGAAACCAACATCAAACTAATTTGGTACTACAATAACATTCTGGGACGGCCCCTGAAGAAGAAGATAATCTCGCGCTGGCGAGGGTATCACGGGTCTGGTCTGATGACGGGATCGTTGACCGGGTTGGAGCTGTTTCACAAGAAATTTGATCTGCCTTTAGCTGGCGTACTTCATACCGAGGCGCCAGACTACTTCCGGCGCGATGATCTGGCGCAAAGCGAAAGCGAATTCGTAGCGCATTGTGTGTCCAAGCTTGAGGAAATGATCCACCGCGAGGGCGCTGACACCATAGCGGCCTTTATTGGGGAGCCTGTACTTGGTACTGGGGGCATCGTTCCGCCGCCCGAAGGGTATTGGCCTGCGATCCAAGCTGTTTTGGACCGTCATGACATTTTGTTGATTGCAGATGAGGTTGTCACTGGTTTCGGCCGGTTGGGTACGATGTTTGGGTCCGAACACTATGGTATGCGTCCTGATTTGATCACAATCGCAAAGGGTTTGACATCAGCTTATGCGCCTTTGTCAGGGTCTATCGTTTCCGAGAAGATGTGGGCAGTTCTTGAACGCGGCACGGATGAAAACGGTCCTATCGGCCATGGCTGGACATATTCGGCACACCCCATTGGCGCCGCTGCAGGCGTGGCGAACTTAGAATTGATAGATAAGCTCGGATTGATGGAAAATGCGAGTACAGTGGGCACCTATTTGAACGACCAAATGCGAAGCGCCTTAGGTGATCATCCCCATGTCGGTGACGTGCGGGGGACGGGTATGATATGTGCAGTTGAATTAGTAGAAAATAAGGATAACCGACGTTTCTATGACGCTGGCGATAAAGTCGGCCCGCAAATCTCTGCCAAACTGCTGGAACAAAACAGCGTCATTGCACGTGCCATGCCCCAAGGTGACATCTTAGGCTTTGCTCCGCCATTCTGCCTAACGCATGCTGAGGCTGATCAAGTGGTTGAAGCAACCGTGCAAGCAGTAACGTCTGTTCTAGGCTGACAATTAGAAGGGATACATGATGGTTACGCACAACGCTGCATTCGAAACTTCGGAATATGACCACCGCATCGCCAAAACGCGTGCAGCCATGTCGGCGGCGGGTTTGGATGCAGTGTTTGTAACCGACCCGTCTAATCAAGCGTGGCTTACTGGCTACGACGGCTGGTCATTTTACGTGCATCAGGGCGTGATCCTCACAATGACGGGTGAGCCAATTTGGTGGGGCCGCCACATGGACATGATGGGGGGGCGCCGTACATGCTGGATGCAACACGAAAATATCGTCGGCTATGGCGACCATTATATACAATCGACACAGGTCCATCCGATGCAGGACTTGGCAAAGCACCTTAAGGCTCGCGGACTTGAGCGTGCCCGCATTGGTGTCGAGATGGAGAACTACTACTATTCGGCCAAGGCGCACGCTGTTTTGGTCGAAGACCTTCCAGCGGCTAATTTTATTGATGCGACTGCCTTGGTGAATTGGCAGCGTTTGGTCAAGTCAGATGCCGAGATCGGGTTTATCCGAAAAGCCGCACGCATTTCTGAAAAGGTCATTCATACTGCAATTGAACGCGCTGCCCCCGGGGTGCGCAAGAACGACCTCGTTGCAGATATTATGCATGCCGGTATTACAGGTGTTGGCGACGATTGGGGCGATTACCCAGCAATCGTGCCGCTGACCCCATCAGGGTTGGATGCTACAGCGGCCCACCTGACATGGGACGGCGCACCAATGCGCGAGGGCGAGGCTACGTTTTTTGAACTGTCAGGCTGCTATCGCCGCTATCACGCCCCAATTTGCCGCACAATTTTCCTTGGCACACCGCCGGATGAGATGCGGCATGCCGAAGCCGCACAAATCGAAGGGATAGCAGCCGGTTTGGATGCGGCACGCGCGGGTAACCGAACATGTGACATAGCGAACGCCTTTATGCAGGTCATGGCAAAACACGGGATCGAAAGAACAGGACGAATGGGCTATCCAATCGGCTTAAGCTACCCACCTGACTGGGGAGAGCGGACAGCCTCGATCCGTTCCGAAGATGAGACGGTTCTTATGCCCGGAATGACCTTCCATTTTATGCCCGCGCTATGGATGGACAGCTGGGGCTTGGAGACGACAGAGACAATCCTGATCCAAGATGATGGACCCGCCGAAACCCTTTGCGATATAGAACGCAAACTTTTTGTAAAAAACTAACGTGATGATCGACCAAACCAAGCGCATCCTGTCAGATCTGATTGCCTTCCCTACGGTATCCGCTGACGGTAACTTGCAAATGATTGCCTATCTAGCCAATCTATTGGAAGATTGTGGCGCGCAGGTTGATATTTTTTCCGACGAAAGTGGACTAAAAGCCAATCTCTTCGCCACATTTGGGCCCATTCGCGATGGTGGGATTGTTCTGTCTGGTCACAGTGATGTCGTACCCGTCACCGATCAAGACTGGGCAAGCGACCCGTTCGTGATGATGGAACGCGATGGTTGCCTTTTTGGGCGCGGCACTTGCGATATGAAAGGCTTTATCGCGGCCACTCTGGCAATGGCACCGGTTTTTGCTCAGCAGGTGCGCGAACGACCGTTACATTTGGCATTCACCTACGATGAGGAAACTGGCTGCATCGGGGCAGGGCATCTTGCACAGAACCTTGTCGCGCGTTCGATCAAGCCATCCCTGGCTATCATTGGGGAGCCAACAAGCATGAGGATCGTCGAAGGTCACAAGGGTTGTTACGAATACAGCACGCACTTTCAAGGACTTGAAGGCCATGGTTCTGCCCCTGATCTTGGTGTAAATGCTGTCGAATTTGCAGTGCGGTATGTAACCCGGTTGCTCGAATTACGTGATGATTTGAAAGATTTTGCCCCAGAAAATAGTCGTTTTGAACCACCATGGTCGACCCTAAATGTAGGCGCGCTGAACGGTGGAAGTGTACATAACGTCATTGCACCAAAGGCGAAGGTAGATTGGGAAATGCGTCCGGTCCAAGCAAGTGACGCGAATTTTGTTAAGCGGGCTTTGAAAAAATATTGCGACGAGGTGCTTTTACCTTCTATGCGCAAAGTCTATCCCAATGCATCAATTACAACTGAAATTATTGGTGAAGTAGAGGGGCTGATACCCACAGACAAAAACGAGGCTCTGCAAATTATTTCCGAGTTAACCGGAGCCAATAGCGCAGATGTCGTGCCGTTTGGTACCGAGGCAGGCATTTTTCAATCACTTGGCATGGACGTTGTCGTCTGTGGACCCGGATCTATAGAACAGGCCCATAAAGCGAACGAATTTATAGCCGTCGATCAATTGAACCAGTGCTTGAAAATGCTGGAAGGCCTTGGTTCTAAATTATCCGCCGCAGTAGAATAGGTGTAGGCTTTCATTGGATAATTTCCATTGTGGCGACTTGCGGCCTCATTCATTTGGGCTCAGTATCGGCCTTCGCTGCATTTATTCGACAGAAAAACTGTTTATGCTCTAAGCGTCCACTCTCATTGATCTAGCCGGTGACCTGCGCCCCAAGTTCCCTACAGCTTTGCACGGAGTCCTTAGGGTTGAATTTGTAACCTTAGGCGGCCGTGTTTTCCATCACCTTTCTCCGCAAGAATTCCATCGGCGTTAGGTCGCCCTATGCTGAATGTGGTCTGTGCCAGTTGTAATCCTCCCGCCATTCTTCAAGAATTTCGCGGGCGTTAGGCAGTGCTCCAAACTGAAGTGGTCCTGGTTTTCAGGACAGTTTTGCGGCTTGGTTAAGATGTACCAGGTTTCTGTTTATGCCGCTTTTCGTAACTCCGCGTGGGTGAAATATGCGATGTCCTGTGTCCGTTTATCAAGAGCGGTGTGAGGGCGCTCAGAATTGTAAAATCCAATCCAGTCATCGATGATCTGTTTCGCTTGGAAACTGTCCATTGCCTGTCAGGTGATTGCAAGGAAATCCGCTGAGAAGGGGTGATTTCATGCAGATAGACGGCCTCCTGTTTCAACGACGGCCACAGCAGTTCAATGAAGATGTTGTCCAAGTAGCGGCCCTTCCCATTTATTACCGGCAGGTGTTTGCGTGCAAAAACTGAGAGGCATTGAGATTTTGGTTTTGGCTTCTGTCAAAGTTTTGATCCAGCCGGAGCCTGTAATTGGCTGCCCTGATTGGGCCGCGTGATTGTCAGTTTTCTTAGCGGGTATGGATAAATGCGGTACTCAGGTGCTTCTTGCTCGTGTTTGGTCCTTTGTACCCTCTCATGCATGAGGGGGAGTGGGTGGCCCCTGTAACCCCATGATGTTCGTAAAGCGCCGCACACGATGCCGTCTGGCAGAGAACCTGACTGAGGAAGATAAGTCGCAATCTGGCAGCTCCCAAAGAATGGATACTTCGTGAATATCCGGTTCATCTCATGCAGCATATCAAGCGTCGCCTGATCTAAGCCGACCGGCGTGTAATAGATCGAGGAACGGCTGATCTTCAGCAGCTTGCATTGGCGCGTCAGGCTCAGTTCGGTGTTCTTCTTGCGGATCATCTCGCGGCGTTCATTCGGGCTCATCGTTTTAGCCCTTGTAACAAAAAGTGTTCTCACCTTCCGGAAAAGATTGGATGCGCCGCTTCAATGCCCCCACGACGCAGGCGGTGTTTTTGCCCTCGACCTTGACCAGCGCGATAGGCGTACGTGATACTTGGCGGCTAATTGTCGAGGTTGACCGGCAGATCATTCAATAAATGTGTCGAAAGCTGAAGCCCTGCCCAAGGCCCCGCGACATTTCCTCGCGGTCGCTAAATCGTTAAGCACGATTAGAACATACGCGGGCACGAGGCTCAATGCCCCCCGGTCGCAGCAAGCACACCATGCACAGAACCCGCATGCCTATTGAGCGCACGGCCAATCTCACTCAGCGTAAGCACCCCTTCCAGCGGTGCCATAGTTGACGTTTCTCACGATGGCTTAATCCTGGTCGACCTGTCGCAGGCATTTTAGATCCTTCACCACAAACACCTTAATATCAGATGTTGCGATGACCGATTGAATGCACCGTGGCCTTTTTAAAGGGGCAGACTTTGCGAGGCGCAGCCTCGCGCTCCGGAATATTTATGGCCAAAAGATGCTAAGAGTTTGCGAGTGCTTCGATGATGGGCAAGAAATCGGCGGCTTTTAGGCTTGCACCACCAACCAATGCGCCATCTACATTTTCTGCGGTGAAGATTTCGGCTGCGTTGTTGGCTTTGACGGAGCCACCATAAAGCAGTGAGATGCTATTTCCTGTGTCAGTTCCAAAGCGGTTGTTAAGTTCAGTGCGGATAAAATCATGCACTTCAACGATTTGAGCGAATGTCGGAACTTTGCCCGTACCGATGGCCCAGATGGGTTCGTAGGCGACAACAAGGTTGGTGCTGTTTGCGCCGTCTGGAACTGAACCTGTTAGCTGCCCGCCGATAATGTCCAGTGTATTGTTGGCCTCGCGATCTTCCAACGTTTCACCGAGACACAGAATTGCAATAAGCCCGGCATCACGCGCAGCTTCTGCTTTGCTAAGAACATCGCTGTTTTGCTCTTCATATGCTTCGCGTCGTTCAGAGTGGCCAACAATGACGTAACTTGCACCAGTATCAGCGACCATTGGCGCAGAGACATCACCCGTATGCGCGCCCGAGGTTGCGGTGTGGCAATCTTGTGCGCCGATCTTAATTGCTGTGCCTGATGACTGTTCTACAGCGCGATATAGCAGAGGTGCAGGGGGGCAAATTACAATGGTACATTCGGCCATGGGAGGGGCTTTCGACAGTGCCGTTAACTCATCCAACGCAGCACTTGTGCCGTTCATTTTCCAATTGCCCGCCGCTATTTTTTGCCGCATATGCCGCCTCCTGTATATTCTTTTTTGATACTAACATTTAGGGTAGGTGGGAGCAACGCGTGGGTTTCGCGACTGTTGAAAGAAGGACCTGAGGTATGATCCCTAAACTAGACGCTACATTGATCCGTAAGGGTGATCCTGAAACACTTGCCGCATTGCACGAAGCTGCAACAGGGGTGGGATTTGCGACTGTCTACAATACGGCCTTAACGGGTGCACGCGTGTCGGAGGTGATTGAGACGTATCGCGCATTCTTCAAACGTCCAGAGGCCGAAAAGCGTGAAGTCGATATGGCTCGAACGGGATCAAATAGGGGATGGGGTGCGGCGGGTTCCGAGCAGGTCGATCCCGATGCAAACCCAGATTATAAGCAGTTTTTTGACAGTGGTGTAGAGTTACCCATAGGCGATCCACGCGGGCAAATGCCAGTTTATGGTTTGAACCAATGGCCAACAGACGATGCAGCATTCCGCACATCCATTCTTAACTATTACAGTGACGCGATTGATGTCGCGATGGATGTTTTGCGTGGCATTGCAACATCGATCGATATGCCAAGCACTTACTTTGATGCTGCATTTCAGACGCCAATGGCGTTGTTGCGTGGCAACTTTTATCCTGAGCGACCAAAGCATGCGACGTCCAAGGACTTTGGCATTGCGACCCATACCGATTATGGCTGTTTGACGCTGCTGGCGACGGATGGATCACTTGGTCTTGAGGTCCGCAAACTGGGTGGGGGGTGGATCCCGGTTTTGGCGCAACCTGGTGAATTCGTTATCAATTTTGGGGAAATGATGGAGTTTTGGACGGCGGGTCAGGTCAAGGCGACGCCGCACCGTGTTGTTGGGGGCAATGCGGAACGGATATCTGTACCGCTGTTTTTCAACCCCGCGCATGACACCAATGTAGCACCACCAAACAGTGATAAGGTTGTGCTGGCTGGGGATCACTTAAGCCGTCGGTTTAATGAAACATATTTGCACCTAAAGAAGGGCTGATCCCACGATCACATTTCAGCGAATTTGATCGACTCACCACAGCCACAGGCCTCGGTCACGTTGGGGTTCTTGAACTTAAAGCCAGACTCTAACAGGCTGGTTTCATAGTCAATTTCCGTCCCAAACAAAAACATCTGCGCCATTGGGGCGATCAAAACACGTGCGCCGTCCTGTTCCACAACTTCGTCATTCGGGTCTTGTTCGGCCACGTAGTCCATCGTGTATTCCATGCCAGCACAGCCGCCTTTTTTGACGCCGATCCGCAGACCTTTGTGACCACCAGAGGCCATCAATTTTGCGATCTGGATGGCCGCTTTGTCAGAGATAGCGACGGCTTGTTTGCCCGGAATTGAAAACATGATGTGTGCTCCTTTACCCCAACGTAGGGATGATAGCGGGTTGGCTCAACCCCCTCGAGGAAAAGCCCAACACAGACGTCGGTATAACGTCGGTATTGTGTAGGTATTACGTCGGTGCACGCATATGTGCGCCGATTTCGTTAATTTACATGAAACCCAGTTCAAGGCGGGCTTCGTCAGACATCATGTCCATGCCCCACGGTGGTTCCCAGACAAGGGCCACATCGACGGTTTTGACACCGGGTAGGGGTTCGACAGCGTCCGCGACCCAACCGGGCATTTCGCCAGCGACGGGGCACCCGGGGGCGGTCAAAGACATCGTGATGTTCACCTCGGCGTCGTCGTTGATCAGGATGGTATAGATCAAACCCAGCTCGTAGATGTTGACCGGAATTTCGGGGTCATAAACCGATTGGCAAGCGGCAACCACTGCTTCGTAAAGCGGGTGGTCGGTCGTTGATGGAGTGATGAGGGGCGTGCCCTCTAGCATGTCTTTAGATTGGTCCATAACGGCGTCGCCCATCTTTGGTTTTGGTGTTCCTGAGTGTTTATATAGGGATTAGGTGCTGGGGCGTCCAGTGGACTATGCTTTGAATTTGCTTTTCGCCTCTGCGGCCAAACGTCCTGCGTCCATAAAATGGTTGACCATAACAGGAGTGGCGTGGGCGTAGGCGTCGTTTAGCGCCATTTCTAGTTGTTCTATCACGGCGGCTTTTCCTGCTGATATTGGTGCTGCGTTGCGGCTGGCGAGGGTGGCGGCGAAGGTTTGGACCTCGTGTTCCAAGGTTTCTGATGGAATGATGCGGTTTATCAGCCCTGCGTTTAGCGCCCAGTCGGCGTTTTTGGTTTCACCAGACAGCAGCAGTTCCATCAGATGTTTACGTGTGATTGTGCGTGACACGCCCACGGCAGGTGTGGTGCAGAAGCCACCGTTGTTGACGCCCGGAAGGCAGAAGCCAGCGTTTGGGGTGGCAAAGGCAAGATCGCAGGACGCCATCATTTGCAGACCTGCGGCGGTGGCGATCCCGTCGACCATTGCGATGGTGGGTTTGGGGAAATTGGCGAGCTTTAGCATCATGTCGGCGCATCGCTCGAACAAGTTGGTGAGGAATTGTTCACCGTGATCTGGAGTGTCGCGGTTACGGGCGATTTCTTTGAGGTCGTGACCTGCGCAAAAGATTTTTCCTTGGCCGCTAAGGATGACGACGTTTGTGTCTGGGTCTGCGGCGGCGTGATCAAGGGCGTCGCTGATCGCTTGGATCATCGGGGTCGAGAGCGGATGAGCCGGGGCCGCGCCAAGGTGGAGGGTGCGTACGCTTAACGTGTCCGTGGTGGTGACGAGTTGGGTGGGTAGTGTTTGGTTCATATGGGCCTCCAGCGCTGAATAGGAGTTTGGAGGTTTGTGGGTAAGGTGGCAAGGATTTGGAGGTGTGACGTGGCGGTCATAGGGGGGCGTAGCGCGGGGTTTTCCCCGCCAATGGTGGTGTGGCGGGGAAAACCCCGCCCTACAGGTTAGTCATTAATATCATGGGTCACGCGACGCGCCCCAGAACTCTGGCTACGAAACGCGATCCGCAGCATGATCCATGACACCAGTGACAGTCCTGCAAACACGGCCAAAGCCACAGGTATTATAACAACACTGGGTACGATAGCGATGAGCGCCGCCATAACAACAGCGCCAATTGCGAACCCTAGGAAGATGAAACCGGGGGCGAGGATCTCTAGGATGCCGAGGGCAAGCGCGGCTGCTAGCCACGCCCACCAAAGGTTTACGTAAATCTCCATTATCCGCGCCCTTTCAGCAATTTAAACGCATCCCCGAAGGCGTCCATTGCAGATGCAGGCACAACGATGGTTTGTGATCCGGCACTTGTGCCAAGGGCAGTCAATGCTTCGACCTGTTTCAGGGCCACTTGGTATTGTGCGGCCTCGATCCCGTGTTCTGCGATGGCTTTGGCCACGGCTGTGGTTGCGTAGGCTTCGGCGTCGGCTAGGATTTTACGCGCTTTGGCGGATTGTTCAGAGGCGTACAGTTCGGCGTCGGCCCCCAGTTCCACAGCGCGTTTTGAGCCTTCGGCTTCGGTCACTTGGGCGCGGCGTGCCCGTTCGGCGTTCAGCTGTTGCATCATCGCGGCGCGGGTGGCGGTGTCCAGGTTCACGTCTAGGATTTCGGCGCGGGTCACTTCGATGCCCCAATCATCTACAGCACTTTCGACCGAATTCTTGATGGTGTCGATCACGGAAGACCTGTTGGTCTGCACTTCGTCTAGGTCCATCTTGCCGATCTCTGCCCGTACAATCCCTGCCACGGTGGTCGAGATTGCGCCGTCGACATCGCGAATACGGTAGACTGTCTTTTCCGGTTGGATGATGCGGTAGAACACTGATGTCTCGATCTGCACCAGCACGTTGTCGCGGGTGATCGCGTCTTGGGACGCGGTGGGAAGTTGGCGTTCGAGGATGGAGATTTTGTGGGCCACGCGGTCAAGAAAGGGCACGATCAAGTTGATCCCTGGGCCAAGCACCGAATGGAGGCGGCCAAACCGTTCGATGACGTGTTGTTCGGATTGCGAAACGATGCGCACGGCTTTGAGGATCAGAACGAGGAATAGGAAAGCCAGCAGTAGGTAGACTATGTTTCCGCTAAGGAGGTCGAGTATGATTTCTTCGATGGGCATTTTGCAGCTTCCTTTGTTATTATTGAGTAAAATATGGGGTGTAATCGTGCGGATTGCAAGTTGGGGTAATCCAGTTTATCGCCTGTTAGAATGCTGAAAAGGCCCTAGTTATGACCAAAGTTTCCTTCGATTTACATGCCACGGATGGCAAGGCCCGCACGGGTCAGATCAACACGCCACGCGGCGAAATTCGGACACCTGCGTTTATGCCTGTTGGGACGGCTGCGACGGTGAAGGCGATGATGCCCGAAAGTGTGCGGGCGACGGGTGCGGATATCTTGCTGGGCAACACCTATCACTTGATGCTGCGCCCGACGGCAGAGCGGATTGAACGCTTAGGTGGACTGCACAAGTTCATGAATTGGGAACGCCCGATCTTGACGGACAGCGGTGGGTTTCAGGTGATGAGCCTCGCCGGTTTGCGCAAGCTGACCGAAAAGGGCGTGACGTTCAAATCCCACGTTGATGGGTCCAGTCACGAGATTACGCCGGAACGGTCGATGGAAATTCAGCGTATGCTTGGGTCTGACATTGTGATGTGTTTCGATGAGTGTCCAGCGCTGCCTGCGGATCGCAAACGCATTGCGGAAAGTATGCGGATGTCGATGCGGTGGGCTGAACGCTCACGCGATGCGTTTGGGGATCGTCCGGGGCATGCGCTGTTTGGTATTCAACAGGGCGGGCTTGAGCAGGACTTCCGCGAGGAAAGTGCTGAGGCCCTAAAGCAGACTGGTTTTGATGGGTATGCCGTCGGTGGTCTGGCGGTGGGTGAGGGGCAGCAGGCGATGTTTGATTGCCTTGATTACGCGCCTGACATGTTGCCAAAAGATAAACCGCGTTACCTGATGGGCGTCGGCAAGCCTGATGATATCGTCGGTGCCGTGGCCCGTGGCATTGATATGATGGACTGCGTTTTGCCGTCACGCTCTGGCCGTACGGGGCAGGTGTTCACGCGTCACGGTGTTGTGAACATAAAGAATGCGCGGCATGCGGATGACTCACGGCCATTAGATGAAAGCTGCAGCTGTCCTGCTTGCTCGAACTACTCACGCGCCTACTTAACCCATGTGTTTCGGAGCAATGAAATGATCTCTGGCATGTTGTTGACTTGGCATAACCTGCAATATTTCCAAGATATTATGCAAGGAATGCGA
Source organism: uncultured Paracoccaceae bacterium (assembly GCA_905182355.1). GTDB lineage: Bacteria > Pseudomonadota > Alphaproteobacteria > Rhodobacterales > Rhodobacteraceae > Ascidiaceihabitans. The sequence goes on from CAJJBH010000084.1 coordinate 11,735, forward strand.
GATGCAATTGCAGCTGGCACGTTTACGCAATGGCAAAAAGAATTCCACGACGGGCGGGCGCAGGGCGATATTGAGCCGCTTTAAACCATGAGAAAATGTGAACAACTTTGTCCATCCCATTGCACCTAAGATGTGATCGCGTCATTGTTCCCCTTGAAACTGGCGCATAAGACCTACAATTAACAAAGTCCAAACAGGAGATGGCCATTGGTTGCCTAAATTAGGGACCAGAGCTGTCTTGCCAGATAAGGAAAATTGAGCATGCAAGAGCCATTGAACGCATCATACCCCGTATTGCCATTGCGCGATATCGTGGTGTTCCCCCACATGATTGTGCCGCTTTTTGTTGGCCGTGAGAAATCAGTCCGCGCCCTTGAAGAGGTGATGGCGGACGACAAACAGATTTTGCTGTCAAGCCAGATGGACCCCACCGAGGACGATCCACAAAGCGACGGCATTTTTAAAACTGGCGTTTTGGCCAATGTTTTGCAGTTGTTGAAGCTGCCAGATGGCACCGTCAAAGTGCTGGTCGAAGGCCAAGCGCGCGTGCAAATCACCGAGTATTTGGAAAACGGCGACTACTTTGAAGCCCGTGCTGAATATTTGACGGAGATGCCCGGTGACGTGGCCACAACCGAGGCGCTGTTGCGTACGGTTGGGGACGAGTTCGAACGCTATTCCAAGGTTAAGAAGAATATTCCAGAAGAGGCTTTAGCTGCAGTCGGTGAATCTACCGAGCCTGCGAAATTGGCTGATCTGGTCGCCGGCCATTTGGGTATCGAGATTGAGCAAAAGCAAGATTTGCTTGAAACGCTAAGCGTGTCTGAACGGCTTGAGAAGGTCTATGGCCTGATGCAGGGCGAGATGTCTGTGCTGCAGGTTGAGAGGAAAATCAAAACCCGCGTTAAAACCCAGATGGAGCGGACGCAGCGCGAGTACTACCTGAACGAACAGATGAAGGCGATCCAGCAAGAATTAGGTGACGGCGAAGACGGTAAGAACGAGATTGCCGAGATCGAAGCAAAGATCACAGCAACCAAACTAAGCAAGGAAGCCCGTGAAAAGGTGAATGCTGAAGTTAAGAAGCTGAAGAACATGTCACCAATGTCTGCAGAAGCCACGGTTGTGCGCAACTATCTGGACTGGATTTTGGGCGTCCCGTGGGGCGTTAAATCCCGCGTTAAAAAAGACTTGGGCCGTGCGCAAAAGATTTTGGACGATGACCACTTTGGCCTGGAAAAGGTTAAAGAACGAATTGTCGAATATTTGGCGGTGCAGCAACGGTCTACCAAGATGAAAGGCCCGATCATGTGTTTGGTTGGTCCTCCAGGTGTGGGTAAAACATCGCTGGGTAAATCTGTGGCCCGTGCAACAGGGCGCGAATTCATTCGTATCTCCCTTGGTGGTGTGCGCGATGAGAGCGAAATTCGCGGCCATCGTCGGACCTATATCGGATCCATGCCGGGCAAAATCATCCAAGCGTTGAAAAAGGCGAAAACCAGCAATCCGCTGATTTTGCTGGATGAAATTGACAAGATGGGTCAGGATTTCCGTGGCGATCCTGCTTCTGCAATGTTGGAGGTTCTTGATCCCGAACAAAACTCAACTTTTGTGGATCACTATCTGGAAGTCGAATATGACCTTTCCGATGTGATGTTCCTGACCACGTCAAACAGCTATAACATGCCAGGGCCGTTGCTTGATCGGATGGAAATCATTCCATTGTCGGGCTACACCGAGGACGAGAAGTTTGAAATCGCCAAGCAACACTTGTTGCCCAAGCAGATTAAAAACCACGCGTTGAAAAAGGGTGAATATGAACTGACGGATGACGGTTTGACCGATATTATCCGCTATTACACCCGTGAAGCTGGCGTGCGGAATCTTGAACGTGAGATTGGCAAGACGGCGCGTAAATCGTTGACCAAGATCATTAAGAAAGAAGCCGAAAGCGTCACTGTATCGGCGGCAAATTTGGATGACTTCCTTGGTGTTAAAAAGCATCGACATGGTTTGGCCGAACTGAGTGATCAGGTTGGCGTGGTCACAGGGTTGGCATGGACGTCAGTGGGCGGCGAGTTGTTGCATATCGAAGCCCTAAAATTGCCGGGCAAAGGCCGCATGAAAACAACTGGTAAGTTGGGCGATGTGATGAAGGAATCCATTGAGGCTGCTTCGTCTTATGTCCGATCAATCAGCCCCAAAATTGGCGTGAAACCAACAAAATTTGACTCGCTGGACATCCACGTTCACGTGCCGGATGGGGCGACACCGAAAGACGGGCCTTCGGCTGGTTTGGCAATGGTAACGTCGATCGTTTCGGTTCTAACGGGTATTCCGGTGCACAAAGACATTGCCATGACTGGCGAGGTTTCGTTGCGCGGCAACGCGATGCCAATTGGTGGATTGAAAGAAAAGCTGTTGGCAGCCTTGCGTGGTGGAATCAAAACAGTGTTGATTCCCGAAGAGAACGAGAAGGATTTGGTTGAAATTCCAGACAATGTGAAAGAGGGGCTGACGATCATCCCTGTGACGCACGTCTCGGAAGTTTTGAAGTATGCGTTGGTGTCAGAACCAGAAGCAATACATTGGGATGAGGCTGCGGAAGAAGCCGCTGCTGCGGCTGCGGCCAAGGCTGTGAATACGCCAGCCGCGACAGCACACTAAACCAAAGTATATAAAAAATAAGGCGGCACAAATGTTTGAGCCGCCTTATCAAAGTAGATTTTTGCGCTCAATCGACCAGTGCTGGAATCGCAGCAAGCAAGGCCAAAATCACAACAATCGCGATACAACGGCTGGTGCTTGCCGCTGTATCTTGTGCGATTATGAGAGGGGTCACAATCGGGTCGCTCAGGTTGCCAGCGCTGACGGGCGCAGCTGTAAGGGCAGCCATGGCGGCCAATAGACATGCTGTTTTTCTAATTAAGCTCCCCTCATAGGTTGCATAAAATGTGCAATTTGTAAGGGATGGCCAAGCAAATGCTGGATATTGTGCAGCAGCACGCATGAAGTGTTTCGAATATGGAAACAGCCAGAACGGCACAAAAGGCAGACAATGACGACGAGCAAAATCAAAAAAGCCACACATAAAGCGGCACCGTCGAATGCAGAAGAAGTGAAGGCGACAGAGCAAACGTTTGCGCAAAAAGGTGCAGTTAGCGCTGCAGTGAAAGCAGTTGTTGAAGCGCCTAAAGCAACACCCGTTGTTGTTGACGGCCCGCAGCCCGTCGTGAGTGGGCCAGTGATGCGCAAGAAAGAATTGATCGATTTGGTTGTCGAGCGTTCAGGACTGAAAAAGAAAGACGCAAAACCAATTATTGAGGCGACCCTGGCGATCCTAGGCGAGGCATTGGCCGACACCCGCGAGCTTAATTTGCAGCCTTTGGGTAAAATTAAAGTGCGCCGTGAAAAGCTTATGCCAAACGGCCGCGTATTGGTTACAAAGATTCGTCAGTCCACACCAAACAATAACACCTCAGATACGAAGGAAACAGACAGTTCTGATTTGCCAGAAGCTGCAGAATAACGTCCAAATCTGATGCTTTGATGGCCGCCCTTGTTCACAGGGGCGGTTTTCTTTTGGACAGGCCTGTGTATGTGTTCGGAAAATTCCCGAAGGAGCGATCTGTTGTACCCTGAATTATATGTGCTGCGTCATGGCGAAACCCTTTGGAATGCGCAGGGCCGTATACAAGGTGGAATGAATTCGCCTTTGACTGCGCTTGGTGCTGAACAAGCTGCGCGTCAGGCAGAAATTATGTTGGCCATTGACCTGAGTGGATTCGCTGTTTTGTGCAGCCCGCAGGGCAGAGCGTTTGAAACAGCAGCCATTGCATTGGCCCGTAACGTTAATCTTGTCCACACCGACACCCGTTTACGTGAGATTGAGGTGGGCGAATGGCAGGGTCGCGTACGTTCCGAACTGGCAGACCCCAATGAATTTGAAGACACGCCTGATGGTGCATTGGAGCTATATGAGCGTGCCCCAGGGGGGGAGGGTTTTGCTGCGTTAGAAGTAAGATGTCAGGATTTTTTATTGTCATTACAAGAGCCTAGCGTCTTGGTTACCCATGGAATTACGTCACGAATGATCCGCGCAATTGTACTTGGCCTTGGCCGCGCAGGACTTGCAAAAATGCCTGGCGGTCAGGGCGTCGTCTATCATTTGAAGGATGGTGTGCAAAAACGTTTATCTTGAGGCTTGCGTCTGTCGAAACCTTTGTCTAAACACCGCGATAACGGGTCGTTAGCTCAGTTGGTAGAGCGCTTCGTTTACACCGAAGATGTCGGGAGTTCGAGCCTCTCACGACCCACCATTATCCGCCTAAATACCAACTTATCCGCCTTAATAACATCAAAATAAGTTATTAAGTGAGACTGCGAGACAGTTTCACGGGGTTGTTTGCGGGGTTCCTGCTCTTGGTTTCAAACAAACCCCGTAGGGTCTTACACAGCAGTGCTTCGTTTAGAGTTTCCTCCATAGCGACCCCCTAGATTCTTTTTTTGTGTTGTCGTGAGGGCTGACATTCCCACAGGCTTGGTGTTGAAGGTGGTTCTCTGAAAAACTGTCTTGTCATCTTTTGGCATAGAGGTCAAAAACAGACCAGGAACCGTCAGAAACGGACACGCGGTTATTTAGAAACAACCTCAAAAGGTTATCAAACAGCCAAAAAAGAGGTTTCAGATGTCCAAGACTTTAGCAAACAAGCTCCCACAGTATGTTTATCGCACTACCTTTGGTGTGTTTAGGTTTCGCAGGAATGTCCCAAAAGACATTATGGGAGTGTCTGGTCTTAAGCTCTGGTACAAAGTCCTCGGCAAAGATTACAAAGACGCTATGAGGACTTACTCAACAGCCCTGTTAGAGTTTGATAGTTTTGTAGCTTCGTATCGTCGTGAAGCACCTTTGCGTGAGACTATTCTGGAAGTCGTAAAGAACGAGTTCGGTGAGGATGCTATGAGGATGCTTGATCGCGGTCAGGTTGATGAGAACCTTGAGTATGCTTTGATGGATCTATCCGACAAAGTAGAGGGTATGGACCTGTCGCGGTTTGATGCCGCCCCATGTGCTCGTTTAAGCCACCTTTCGTTCGAAAGCGACAGGGCTTTTCCAACCCAGTGTTGAGTGGCGGCGTCGCGGATTGTAGAATCCATTAATGTACTCAAAGATTGCTATCTCAGCCGAACGGC
>CAJJBH010000085.1 GCA_905182355.1 uncultured Paracoccaceae bacterium
GTTTTAGTACACCATCGCGAGATTGTCATGCCGTATTCAGCGAACTTGATACTTGTAGTCTGATTACGTTACCAATGACCCGCCTTGATCGACAAGCCGCGAATTGGTCGTCCGCACACCACCAGCAGAATAACTTCCACCTGCTGACGAGATGACCATAGATTCAAAATCCGTTGTCACCCGCTTGTATCCGTATGTTGATGAATTCGCTATGTTGTCTGAAATCGAAGCGAGCCGTGTTGCGTTGGACTGCAACCCTGCAACCTCAGCATTAAGTGACTATGATATGGTCATAGATACGCCTTTCTGCTGTACCAAATAGCATTGCAACCACTCATAGATCCTTGAGTTTAACGTGACCCTAATAGTTAAAATAAATTCTATTTCTCGCCTTCACTCGCGCAACATAATGATTTCAATCCTGTTGTTCCGCACCGCCATTACATTCCTTGTCACTGGTTCGCGATCAGCGTGCCCAGTGATCCTTAGGATGCGACTTTCCACGATGCCTATGTCTTCAAACAATATGCGGACAGCCGCCGCCTGACGTGTGGAAATATCCCAAACTCGATTGTCTGCCAAAACGATGGGTGCGGCAGGAACATGCCCTTCAACCGCAATTCCGTTGGTCACAGTTTTCGCAATGTCGGCAATCATGAAAACCATCGTTTTCAAAAGGTCCGTCGAATTCTGCGTTCCCCGGTCAAACAGTGGCTGATCTGGGGTTGCGAAAACTTCAATCACCAGCCCCTCGTCGGTGACACGAGTCACGATGTGTTCTAAAGCATTTTCCATGACCATGCTTTCGCCCCCACGACCAACCAACGCAGCCTCCAGGGATTCGAACTTCTCGTTTTGAGTTGCAACATTTTCAACGTCTTCGTCGGCAGTACCCGTGTCGCCGCGGGCTTGGTTCTGTTCAGTCGGGCGCATCGACGTCGCACCGGTCCCAATCTGTGGAAGTGTGTTTTCAGAAAACACACTATCCCCGCCAAAGGCACCATCGCCACCACCGGAAATTCGATTGATTGGGATCGTTAGCGAAAAGTAATCCGCGAGCCCCTTTTTTTGTGTTTCCGTTGTCGCATTCAGCAGCCACATCAACATAAAAAATGCCATCATTGCGGTCACAAAATCCGCATAGGCGACTTTCCAGGCACCACCATGATGCCCGCCGCTTTTGATAACTTTTTTACACTTAATGATTACTGGTGCAACATTTGCATTTGCGCCCATATCCACCACCTTTATTTCACCCACCACAAGATTTAGCAGGCAGCCATTACGCAGTTCTTAACAATATCAATTCTCGAGAGTTTAATCGGGCTTGTGCCGTCTTCGCCTTTAGGACCAGATGCGTTTGAAGGAGCTTGTAATGGTAACCCCATCCATTCTGGACAGCAGATATTCATGGACAAGGATGGTCATCACATTGTTTGTGGCGATCATCATCAATGCCGGCATGTGGGAAATCATCGCAATTATGCCCGCTGTTCAGCTTGAGTTTGGCGTAGATCGCGCAGGTGCTTCGTTACCCTATACTTTGACCATGATCGGTTTCGGAGTTGGCAATTTCGTGATTGGTAAAGCGGTTGATCGGTTTGGTGTTTCGTTATCTTTGATCGGGGCCGCGGTGGGTGTGGCGGTGGGGCTGTATCTTGCAACCATTAGCACATCGATTGTGATGATGTCTTTTGCACAGCTTTTGATTGGACTGGCATCTGCTGTGGGGTTTGGCCCATTGATCGCTGATATCTCTCACTGGTTTTTGAAACGGCGCGGCATTGCGATGGCGATTGTGGCCAGTGGCAACTATCTAAGCGGATCCATTTGGACGCTGGTTTTGGCTGATACGTTGAACACCCAAGGGTGGCGTGGTGTCTATATACTTCTTGCTATTGTGACCCTGGTAGTGGTCATCCCACTGGCCCTTATCTTGCGACGCAGGTTACCAGAAGAAGCCCACGCGCAGGCCGAAGCAGTGTCCCTCGCCAATGCCAAAACATCTGGCTTATCTCCCACAGCGCTGGCTTGCCTCCTTGGCCTTGCAGGCGTTGGATGCTGCGTCGCGATGTCGATGCCACAGGTTCATATCGTGTCCTACTGTGTCGACCTTGGATACGGTCCTGCTGTCGGGGCCGAGATGCTGTCACTGATGCTGTTGGGTGGAGTTGGTTCACGCCTTATTTCAGGCATGCTGGCGGACAAATTAGGTGGGGTTAAAACCCTACTAATCGGTTCTGTCCTGCAGTGCATTGCGCTGTTCTTGTACCTACCCTCAGACGCCCTAATGTCGCTGTATGTCGTCAGCCTGGTCTTCGGTCTAAGCCAAGGCGGGATTGTCCCAAGTTATGCCGTGATCGTGCGCGAATACATGCCAGCGCGTGAAGCGGGGGCGCGGGTCGGTTTTGTGCTAATGGCAACGATCATGGGCATGGCGATTGGCGGCTGGTCGTCAGGTTTAATTTACGACCTAAGTGGATCATATCAATTGGCCTTCATCAACGGAATCGCGTGGAATGGGCTGAACATCGCAATCATGGTCTGGCTGCTGATGCGCGGACGTCCACGCAACGTTGGCCAGTTAAGACCCGTTTGACGTCATGTGATCTTCGCCGCGTTTGCGGGACAATTCGATCTGCTTTTGACGCTCGCGAAAACGGGCTTTGTCCGCATCCGATGTCTCGTTCACACATTGATGGCAACTGACGCCAACGGTAAATTCGGCACGCTTCATGTCTTCGGGAAACAAAGGACGGCGGCAGGCATGGCACAACGTATGTTCGCCAACTTTTAGGCCGTGGCCGACGCTCACGCGGTTGTCGAAAACAAAGCAATCGCCCCGCCATGTGCTTTGCGCCTTTGGCACTTCTTCAAGGTATTTCAGGATACCACCTTTAAGGTGATACACGTCCTCAACCCCTTGGCCCAACAAGTAGTTGGTTGATTTCTCACAGCGGATACCACCCGTGCAAAACATCGCGATCTTCTTGTTATGAAAGCGATGTTTATTCGCCTCCCACCATGCTGGGAACTGGCCAAAGGTCGATGTCTCTGGATCAATGGCCCCGTCGAACGTTCCAATCGCGACTTCATAATCGTTACGCGTATCAATGACGGCAACGTCGTCTTGGGCAATCAATTCGTTCCAATCCGCGGCCTGAACGTAGTTGCCAACACGGGATAGCGGATCAACGTCAGGCTGGCCCATCGTCACAATCTCGCGCTTCAAACGGACTTTGATTTTGCCAAAAATCTGCTTCTCGCTATGGCTCTCTTTCCACTCCAACGCGTTACATCCCGGAAGGCTGCGCAGGTGCGCAAGAACTGTGTCGATGCCTGCGCGTGGGCCTGCAATCGTGCCGTTCAAACCCTCAGCCGCGAATAGGATTGTCCCTTTGACGTCTTGTTCATTGCACAGGGCACGGACTGCGGGACGCAAAGCATCCGCGTCAGGAAAACGGGTAAAATGATAAAGGGCAGCAATTGTAATCATGGCCAGCCAGATACGCCTAAGTTGGGGGTTGGACAAGGGGTATGGAATAGGGGAAACTATTCCTATGCCCAACCGCCTCAAAGGACACCTCATGACCCAAGCCCTAATCGTGATCGATGTGCAAAACGACTTCTGCCCAAATGGCGCATTGGCTGTGGCGGGAGGGGACGGAATTGTTGCGGGGATAAACACGTTGATGAAAGATTTCGACGCCGTTGTTTTGACACAAGACTGGCACCCTCCTGGCCACTCTTCCTTTGCATCATCACACGATGGAAAAGCCCCTTACGAGATGACAAAAATGCCCTACGGCGATCAAGTTTTGTGGCCTGATCACTGCATAATCGGATCAAATGGGGCGCAGTTTCACAAAGGCCTAGATCAAGACCAGGCCGACATGATTATCCGAAAGGGATACAACCTTGCGATTGATAGCTATTCGGCGTTTTTCGAGAACGATCAAACCACACCAACGGGGTTAGAAGGCTACTTGCACACCCGTGGTATTTCCAAGCTTGTTATGGTCGGCCTCGCCACCGATTTTTGCGTGAAATTTTCAGCAATGGACGCGGCCAAATTGGGCTTTGATGTCACGGTTAACATAGACCTATGCCGCGCAATCGACATGAACGGATCACTAGGCGCAGCGATCAAAGACATGAACGCAGCAGGCGTCAAAATCGTCTGATCCTTGCAAGTCTCAAAACCGTTTGCTTTAAGCGCATAAATAGCCATCCGGAGCCTTCAAAAATGGTCGATATTGCAACACGCGTTTGGAACCACAAATGGAAGATCGATCCCATTGTGCGGTCGCTTATAGACACGGATTTTTATAAGCTGTTGATGTGCCAAAGTATCTTTCGAAACAAACCGGAAACGCAGGTTACGTTTAGCCTGATCAACCGCTCCAAACATATCCTGATGGCGGACCTCATTGACGAAGGGGAGTTGCGTGAACAATTGGATCACGTGCGCTCCCTTTCCCTTAGTCGTGGTGAAAGCACTTGGCTGCGTGGGAACACGTTTTATGGCAAGCGTCAGATGTTCACACCCGACTTCATGGAGTGGTTCGAAGGGCTGCGTTTACCACCCTATCATTTGGAACGTGTGGGTGATCAATACGAGCTGACGTTCGAGGGAAAATGGCACGAAGTTATGCTATGGGAAATCCCTGCGTTGGCTATCTTGATGGAACTGCGAAGCCGCGCAGTTTTGGACCGTATGGGCAAGTTCGAGTTGGAAATTCTATACGCCCGCGCAATGACCCGTGTCTGGGAAAAGATCGAAGCGCTGCGTGGTCTTGATAACCTGTCAGTTGCTGATTTTGGCACCCGCCGTCGCCATTCATATCTATGGCAAGATTGGTGTGCGCAGGCGATGCATGAAGGGTTAGGACCAAAGTTTTCCGGCACCTCCAATTGCAAGATCGCAATGAGCCGTGAACTTGAAGCCATCGGCACCAACGCACACGAATTACCTATGGTTTACGCAGCCTTAGCCGAAGATGACATGGCACTGGCGCAGTCCCCTTATGACGTATTGCAAGACTGGCAAGATGAACATGACGGTAACCTTCGGATCATCCTGCCCGACACTTATGGCACCCAAGGATTCTTGGACAATGCGCCCGATTGGCTGAACGGTTGGACAGGTATCCGCATCGACAGCGGCGACCCTGCTACAGCGGCGCAAGTTGCCATTGATTGGTGGGCCTCACGTGGTGAAGATCCACGTGAAAAGCGGGTGATCTTTAGCGATGGTTTAGACGTGGCTAAGATCAAGGAATTGCATGCTCAGTTTAACGGGAAGACCAAGATATCCTTTGGTTGGGGAACACTGCTGACAAACGATTTTCGCGAGCTGGTTCCGAATGACGCATTGGCACCATTTTCGCTTGTTTGTAAGGCGGTTGAGGCCAATGGAAAACCTACGGTGAAGTTGTCAGACAACCCACGAAAAGCTATGGGACCAAAGACCGAAATTGCGCGTTACAAACGAGTGTTTAGTGTCAGCGAACAACAAGAACAGGACATCTTCGTTTAGGCTTATTTGTGGCGGGAACGTTCCCGCCACACGATCAACAATCCCCCCGCTGCGATCAGTATTGCGCCGGGGAATAATGTTCTCCACGGAGCTTCGTCAAAAAACAGCCAGCCCATGCCAAATGCCAGTGGAATTCCGAAATAACTGAACGGGGCCAGGTTGCTTTGTTCTGTCATCCGATAACTGACAATTAGGAACAAAACTGCGGTGCCGCCGAAGCCACCCATTGCCATGATCCACCATAAATCCGTGGCAGATGCAATTGGCGAAAAACCACCCCAAAAATATGCAATAATGAATGCACCAATTGCTGCTGTGACCGATGAATAAAGGTTGACCAATGGGCTAGGAACATCGTCGTCAAACAAGCGGGCCGTCACACCGACAAGGGCGTAAAACGCTGCGGCTGCCAGTGGTAAAAGGGCGTAAATATTGAAGCCCGCACCACCTGGCTGAACGACCATAATTACGCCAACAAAACCGACCAGAACCGCGCACCAACGCGCCCATCCGACGCGTTCGCCAAGCAGGGGGATTGCAAGGGCTGTGGTGAACAGTGCACTTGCATATGTAATGGTAGACGCCGTAGCAAAAGCCATTAATCCCAGGGACATATAGAAACTTAGCTGTGCAAAAGTCACGATGGCACCACGAAAAAATGCCAGCTTCCATTGCCGGATTTTCAAGCGTTTCCCGCCTGCCCGCCAAGCCTTTGAGAACCACAATACAATGACCGACGGGACCAGTCCAAACAGATTGCGCCACGCCGAAAGTTCAGCAGCGGAATAGCCGTCGGACAGATGTTTAATGATCAGCCCCATCGCATCAAAAAGTGTCAAAGCAACAAGGCTTAAAACGATCGCTAGGCCTGTGCGATCAGTGGGCCGCATGAGGGTTCAATTTGAGCTGTCAGGATCAACGCGACCCCGCATATTTTTCACCTCGCCGCGCACCTTCTTTGCCTTCAATCGACGCTTCTTGGACCCCAGTGTTGGGCGGGTGGCGATCCGTCGTTTTGGGGCCACCAAAGCCTTGCGAATAAGGTCCGCAAGGCGGTCACGCACGATGTCACGGTTGCGGGCCTGACTGCGGGTTTCGTCGCATTGAAGAACCAATGCACCGTCTTGCGTCCAACGGCGTCCAGCAAGGCGTTTGAGGCGGATTTTCACGGGCACTGTAAGGGACGGGCTGCGTTCAACTTCGAACCGCAATTCAACCGCACTGGATACCTTATTGACGTTCTGACCACCGGGGCCAGAGGCGCGCATAAAGCTTTCGCTAAGTTCCCAATCTTGCAGGGTTATATCGTCATTTATCCGAACCATACCAACCCTATACAGGGGAAAGTGGCAACGAAAAAGGGCCACCCTATTCTGGGCGGCCCTTTCGAAAATTTCAGGAGGGATCTCGGTTAGACCGGATCGATCCACTTGGACGGTTTACACCGTCATGGGTTGCCTTAACGGGCGACCTCCCAAGCTGTTCCGACACCACTCTCCAATATCTTCTTCGACACTAGATCACCTCCTTTACATTTGTTAAAATCACCTCAAGCTTTGCACAGGTTTCCTAAATCTCAAAGCATTATTTTCTTAAAATTTTATGTAAATTTTGGTTGGTTAACGAACCGTACGGTCTGGGTTTCACGCTGTATTGTACAAATGTGGTTAGCGATCTGTACAATTTCCCATCGCCAAAAAAGCCACATTCACGCTGATTAGACACAAATGTACAAATTGATATCGCTATTGTACTATTTCCAGACCCAGCACCCATTAACCATTCACTCATATCTGCGCCGCGTTAACGTATGATGAAAGCCGTTAACTTTCAGTTAGGTTTTATGCATCTTGGAGGATAATCAAAACCATTACGCTATTGATTTTGTATTTTAGCGAACCAATTCTTGGATATGATAAACAACACCCATTTCGATCACCCGCGTTTTCACCTCAATCGGATAGGTTCGAACCCTCTATGAGACTGTGTTTGATACTTGGCGATCAACTAAGCCCGACCTTGTCCAGCCTAGTCGATCTAGATCCACAAAACGATTTGATTTTGATGTGTGAGGTGCGCAGTGAGGCGACCTATGTAAAACATCATAAAAAGAAAATTGCGTTTGTATTTTCAGCGATGCGCCATTTTGCAGCAGAGCTTTCAGACAAAGAATTTAACGTCCACTACGTCAAATACGATGATCCCAACAACACCGGTTCATTGCTTGGCGAAGTGGCGCGGATCGTGGCGCAGAATGCAGTTACAGAAGTTGTCGTGACCGCCCCCGGCGAATACAGATTACAAATAGAATTGGCAGGTTGGTCGGCTGAATTGAACCTGACTGTCACCATTAAAGATGACGACCGTTTTTTGTGTACAGCCGATGAATTTGCAAAATGGGCCAAAGGGCGCAAGCAGTTGCGCATGGAGTATTTTTACCGCGAAATGCGGCGCAAATATTCGGTCTTGATGGACCATGACGGACCCATTGGCGGGCAATGGAATTTTGACGCCGAAAACCGCAAACCACCCAAATCTGGATTGGATGTTCCTGATACCTATCGCGCGCAATCTGATGACATTACGCAAGAGGTTATGGCGCTGGTCGAAGCCCATTTTCCAGACCATTTTGGTGATTTATTCCCCTTTCATTTCGCAGTCACACGGGAACAGGCCTTGGATGCCTTGGACCAGTTCATCACCAAGCGCTTAAAGTTGTTTGGCGACTATCAGGATGCGATGATCCAAGACGAACCTTGGATGTATCACAGCCATATCGGTTTTTACCTCAATTGCGGACTGCTGAATCCGCTGGAATGTGTTGAACGCGCACAAGCCGCTTATCACAAAGGCACCGCACCTTTGAACGCGGTTGAAGGATTTATCCGTCAGATTCTTGGGTGGCGTGAATTTGTGCGTGGCATTTATTGGCTTAAGATGCCCGATTATAAATCTGCGAATTTCCTTGAAGCCAAGCGCCCCTTGCCAGACTTTTACTGGACGGCAGATACACAGATGAATTGTATGCGCCAATGCATCACCGAGACGAAGCAAAACGCGTATGCCCATCACATTCAACGGCTGATGGTGTTGGGCAATTTCGCATTGATTGCGGGTCTTGATCCTGACGAGGTCAACAATTGGTATCTGTTGGTCTATGCTGATGCCTATGAATGGGTCGAACTGCCCAATGTCACGGGAATGATCCTGTTTGCGGATGGCGGGCAATTGGCGTCAAAACCCTATGCGGCCAGTGGGGCCTACATTAACAAAATGTCCAACTATTGCGGGTCGTGTAATTACAAACCAACGGTCAAAAATGGCCCCACGGCTTGCCCGTTCAATTATCTGTATTGGGATTTCTTGGGCCGAAATGACGGCAAGTTGCGCGGTAATCCACGTATGGGGTTCATGTACAAAACCCTTGACCGCATGGATGATGAAAAGCGCCAAGCCATCCAAGACGACAGCAACCGTTTCTTTAAAGCGATTGATGCAGATGAAAAAGTCTGACCTGCCCCAGAAGATTTGCGTGACCTGTGGGCGACCTTTCACATGGCGCAAGAAATGGGCCAAAGTTTGGGACGAGGTGCGCTATTGTTCTGAACGCTGCCGCAGATCCCGCAATTCAATTGCGCCGGATGGCAAAAAGGAAACCACAGCCTAATGACCACACCAGACATGTTTCCAGCGGGCAAACACCAACCCGAGATCGTTGCGTTTGAACCCACACGTCGCGCAGGTCTTGAACGTTTAGCAAAGTTCGCCTCTCGTACCGGCGCGCATTATGCAGGCCAGCGCAATTATGATTTTGGGTCACAAAACCGCAGTTCGGTGTCTGCGCTGTCGCCATGGATCAAACACAGGCTGATCACCGAAGAAGACGTCCTGACCCAAACGCTTGCCCATCACAGCCTTTCGGCATCGATGAAGTTTGTCCAAGAGGTGTTTTGGCGCAGCTATTTCAAAGGTTGGATGGAACAACATCCAAGTGTTTGGCATGGGTACCTAAGTGACCTTGAAATCGCGTTTGAAAAGTTAGAGAAGAACAGATTTTATAAGACAGATTACGATGAGGCCATTGAAGGGCGCACTGGAATCGACTGTTTCGACCACTGGTGTGAAGAATTGAAAACGACAGGGTATTTGCACAATCACGCACGGATGTGGTTTGCCTCGATCTGGATATTCACGCTGCGTTTGCCGTGGCAATTGGGCGCTGATTTTTTCCTGTCCCACCTGATCGACGGCGATCCAGCGGCGAATACGCTAAGTTGGCGTTGGGTTGGCGGCTTGCACACAAAGGGAAAAACCTATCTGGCCCGCCCTTCAAATATTGCTCAGTTCACCGATGGCCGCTTTGAGCCCGTTAATCAGTTGTCATCCACGTCTATGCCCTTGGTTGAGGATATTGATCACCCGTTCGTTCCCCTGTCCTCACCCCAGCCTTTGCCACAAGGGTCGTATATGTTGTTGGTCACGTCAGAAGATTGCCAACCCGAAACCTTTATTACTGGGTCGCAGGTTGGTGTTTTAGGACTGGTGTCACCCGGACCACCCACGCAAAATACGCAGGTACATGCCTTTGCAAAAGGTGCTGCAACGGATGCAACCGCGCGATCTGGCCAAGGAACAGCAACGGTTTCTACCGTGCAGGATTGGAGTGATATTTTAATCGATGCAGCGCACAAAGCTGGCACAAATCAAATCGTCACACCCATGGCGGCACTTGGGCCTGTCGCCACGCAATTGGCGTTGGTTAAAGGCACGCTGAAGCAGGCTGGTATCGAATTACATCAGCATCAGCGAACCTATGACACGCTGACTTGGCCACACGCGACAAAGGGGTTTTTCAAACTTAAAAAGAAAATTCCAAATCTTTTGAAGGACCTTGGATTTACAGATGTTTGACCCACACCTCTAAAACCTGCTTGCCTTTGAACGGTATCCCCCTAACTGGCCTGTATGGTAAAAACATCAGATCTACCCCCCGAACACATCAGCGAAATCATCCAGATGGCACTGTCGGATCACGTCAGCTTTGCCGACATTCAGACTGAATACGGGATCAGTGACAAGCAGGTCAAAACCTTGATGCGCGACACTTTGAAAAGCGGCAGCTACAAGACGTGGCGCAAACGCGTGCGCGACTTTGGCGATCGTCGCGAAAATTACAAATAGGACCGTTTGAAACGTCATCATATAAAGTCCCTAAAGAAGTCTAATTCAATGACCCACGCGCCTTGCATAGTTTGGTTCAAACGCGATCTGCGGATCAATGATCACACGCCTTTATTGATGGCTTCGCAGTCAGGCGCACCGATCATTCCGTTGTACATTGTTGAACCCCAATATTGGCAACAGCCGTTTGCGTCGCGTCGTCACTGGCATTTCATCCATGATTCATTGATCGACCTAAACCATGCCCTAACCAGTTTGGGTCAGCCCCTAATTGTTAAGATCGGGGAGGCCTGCGGGATTATAAAACACCTTCAATTGCAGCATCAGATAAGCGACATTTATGCGTTTGAGGAAACCGGCAATTTATGGACCTATGACCGCGACATAGCTGTTCAAAACCTGTGTTCGGAAAATAATATTTCGCTGCATGAAACCCCATCAAACGGTGTTGTACGAAGGCTGCGCAGCCGCGGTGATTGGTCAAAAATCAGAAACACACGGATGTCGGAAAAGATATTGCCCGCTCCGAATGCCATTGCACCCCTGCCGCTGTGTCCATCAGATCGCCTGCCTGAAAAGGATGATCCGATGTTTGGCGACATCCTTATCGGCAAGGTGCAGAATGGCGGGCGCAAAAATGCAGTTGCTGATTTGCGCAGTTTCTTGAACCACAGATCGCGCAAATACCTGTACCATATTTCGGCACCTGATTTGTCGGAATTGCATTGTTCGCGTCTTTCGACCCACATCGCGTGGGGCACCCTATCTGTGCGTGAGGTTGCGCAGTCTATTGTCAAACGCCGCACCCAATTATCCCCTGAGGAAAAGAAAACCTTTGGGCGCAACTTGACCGCTTTTGGGTCGCGACTTGCGTGGCGCTGCCACTTTGTCCAAAAGATCGAAGACCAGCCTGAAATCGAAACTCACTGCATGCACCCCGCCTTTGAAGGATTGCGTGAAAGCGATCACAACGAAGCACATTATCAAGCGTGGGCAACTGGAAATACGGGCTACCCTTTTGTTGACGCCTGTATGCGCAATTTGGCGGCTGAGGGGTGGATTACATTCCGCATGCGGGCGATGTTGGTCAGCTTTGCCAGCTATCAACTTTGGCTTGATTGGCGCGTCACAGGACATCATCTGGCGCGTCTGTTCACGGACTATGAACCCGGCATTCATTATAGCCAACTTCAGATGCAATCCGGTGTCACCGGCATCAACGCGATGCGTGTTTATAATCCGATCAAGCAATCGATGGAACATGATCCAACAGGCGCATTCAT
Source organism: uncultured Paracoccaceae bacterium (assembly GCA_905182355.1). GTDB lineage: Bacteria > Pseudomonadota > Alphaproteobacteria > Rhodobacterales > Rhodobacteraceae > Ascidiaceihabitans. Next base: position 12,004 of record CAJJBH010000085.1, read on the forward strand.
TCGCAAATGGGTGCCTGAACTTAGGGATGTCCCGGACGCGTTTATTCACGAACCGTGGACCTGGAAGAAGACACTTCTTGATGACAGTGATTTCACGCTTGGGACCGATTATCCCAACCCGATCGTAGATCAGGTCGCTTCGGCAAGAGCCGCAAAACAAAAGATCACTGAGGTGCGGAACAGTCAGGATTTTCGATTGGCGGCAAACGCTGTCTTTCTAAAATTGGGAAGCCGCAAGTCAGCCACGAAACGCAAGAAGAAGCCCAAGCCGAAAGACGATCCACAACTTTCCTTGTTTTAATTTACCCGAGGCTTTTAAGGTTCATTGCCTCAGGTTGAACTGCTAACCAAACGCTATTGCGATCAATTTAGCATGTTTAATACAGCAACCATAATCAGCGAGTACAGCGCAATGCCGCCACCAATCAAAACGATGGGCCAGTTCTTACTGACTGTCGCAGTCGCGATTGATTTCATTTGATAAATCAGATCAGGCCACGTGTAAGATACAAAGTCGCCCTGCGTGAACACGGCCTTGATGTGTCCATTATCATCAACAACGGGCAGGCGTCTGAAACGTTCGTTGGACATAATGCGAAGCCAATCAATCAGATCGTCCGTTTCGCGTGCAAGACGGGGATTGGCCGTCATAATGTCAGACAACTTAGTGGTGCGCGGGTCCATTCCTTTTGCGACCAGTTTGTTCATGACATCACGTTCGGTCACCACACCAACGACCTTTTTGGTAGGGTCGATGACAATCACCGCGCCATAATTCTTTTCCGACATCTTTGTGACAGCATCAAAAACGCTGGTTTCAGGCGAACACGTCAACGGCTGTTGTTTTGACCGATATTCAGGGCGGTCCATAAGGCGGTTACCGGGGCGGTCTGCTTTTTCTGGCATGATTTTAATCCTAAAAACTATTATGTTCTATGACTTAGCGCGTTGGTTTCGAAAATCGAGGCCGATGGCCTAGTCAATTCATTTTTCCAACCTTGTATTCAGGTTTAAAATGTCGCGATTGCTCTAGCGGTTTTCGAACCATCGAAACAACATCGACAATCCAAAGCACAGGATGAAAAAGAAGGCTGCTGTTGTTATCCATGCTTCAAATATCAACCGCGTTGAAGCGACAAGTTCGACCGTTTTATACGTCAGTTCCTGCACCGAGATCAGCGATATGATCGAGCTGTCTTTGATCAGGCTGATAAACTGGTTAGCCATCGGTGGTATCACCTTATGCATGGCTTGTGGCATGACGA
>CAJJBH010000086.1 GCA_905182355.1 uncultured Paracoccaceae bacterium
GATAGAGGCATTAACGCAGCATCTGAATGGACCAAAACACCGTCGTAGAAACGCGCAATTATCTGGTCTGCGTAGATGGCTTTCGCAGGCTTTGACGGTGGTGCCAGAATATCGCGAATAGACCCTAAAATCAGTGGTGTCCCGATGTCTTTAGCGTGTTGCAAAAGCGTCTGGAATTCTTGCTTCAGGGAACGGCGCCCAAACGGGAAAAGTTCGGTTATCAGGACGTCGGGGCGCAAGCGTTTTAGACTGTCCATTAGTACCTTTTGACGCGCATCAAGATAGGATTGCGTTGCAACTTCCCCGTCCTCATCCAGAAGCCTGGTGAAGTTCACCCCGTCCGAGCACAGTGGCGGAAGTTGCACCAATTCAACGTCATTGTGGTTCAGTTGCGGCACGGGCATTCCGCCAGAGGCTACGCTAACTTGATGACCTGCCGCCGAAAACGCACGCCCAAGGGTTAATGCGCGACTTAGGTGGCCGCTGCCAAGCAAGTGTGTGACAACGATCAGTAGTTTCATGTATTGCTTTCAACCAGTCGAATTGGATCAGCTTGCATTTCCCATCCCGCGTCCGAGATTTCGATAACAAACAATCGGTTTCGTTTGATCTGAAATGGGGCCGGTCCTTCGAAATTCCAACCCGTGGCATGTGCCAAAAGCACTCGCATCAAGCCAATGTGGCATACCGCGAGCGTATCGTGTGTGCGGGCATTGGCCCACGGCAAAAGCCGCGCAAGCACTGCATCCACCCGTTCCCCACCCCTTGGGGCAAAAGACCAACCCCAGTCTTCGATGTCTTTGAACCCACTTTGGGGATCTGCCTTCAAGTCTTTGCCGTGTTGGCCTTCCCAATCACCCCAGTCCATTTCGGTTAGAGCAAGAGAGGTTTTGGGGGTTTGCCGCGTCACGATTTGGGCAGTCTGTGCTGCACGTTTCAGGGGGCTGGACCAAACATCTGCATGTCCCCAACTGTCTGGCAAAGCAAGTTTAGAAAGCTGTTCTGCGGCCTCTGGGTCAAGGGCGATATCAGTGCGTCCCTGAATGCGTCCTTCGCGGTTCCAAGGTGTATGGCCGTGTCGAAGGAGGGCGAGTTTGATCATAGTTGGTGTCCTGTAACTTGGGCTAAAACAGAATTGAGCGTCTGTGTTGCTGTGCCGCTTAGATGGTTGTCTTGAACATATTTGCGCGCTTGGATTGCGCGTGTTTGGCAGAAATCTGGGTCGCTAATGAGTGATAATATTGCGGTCACTAATGGTTGCGTTCCGTCCTTGGGATCAGGGTGGTTGCCGTGGGTAACATCACGCACGCCTGGGCGATCTTGGGCGACAACGGGGACACCCGCAGCCTGCGCTTCAAGATAGGTTAACCCGAAGGCTTCGTTCACACCGGGCCAAAATAATAGGGACGCCTGCCCATAAAGTTTTGCTATGGCTTCATGGTCTAATGCACCGTGAAATTTGATACGGCTTTTAAACGGTGTCATCATGTTTTTAACTTGATCCGCAGCAGGTCCGTCGCCTGCAATATCAAGTTTCCAATCCTGATGCGGCATTGACCCAAGGGTATCAGCGATCAGTTGATAAGACGCCAACTTGTCACCGTGACGCATCATTGCGACGCATAGCATTGGGCCAGTTCCAGATGAGGCATGTGGGAGCGTGTGGCGATCAAGAAACGGGTGTAAGTGGACCAGATGTTGCCCATCAGGTGCGTCGCGGTGCAGCGCTTTGGCGTCCCGTGCGGTTAGATACATGATCGCAGCAGCAGCGTCACAGGCGGCTTCTGCATCCTTGGCGAATTCTGCCCACGGTCCATTCAAGCGTTTTTTAGCGTGGGTTGCTTCGGCCAAAATATACGGAATTTTTAACGCTTGGGCGACGGCTGGACCGATCAAATCGGGGGCTTTGTAGTAGTTATGATAGGTCATCCAAACCTGCCATTCCCTGGATTTCCCTTGTGCTAGTATACGATCGATTTCCTGATGTGCCGCCTTTCTCAATTCAGATTGGGTTTCCAGTGATCCTGTGGGGTCATAAATCCGCAGTTCCGAGGCCAGCGTAATTTCATGTTTCCCTGATTGCAGGGCTGAGAGCAATGCACGCGCCATCGCCCGATCCCCTGAAGGGACGGCATGATTTGGCGACTTCAACGGCGCGTAAAATGCGAGTTTCATTTTGGCGGGCCAGCCAGCATAATTCGCAATCGTTTGGCTAGTTTCGCAATTCCAGGGGCCATCAAAAAATCGTGGGTCAGCCGTTCGTAGGCTGCGCTGGCCAGTCGCGGTCCAAGTGCCGGATCGTCAGCAACACGGGTGATTTCAGTTGCAAGCGCTGCTGGGCTGTCGTCACTCAGAATGCCATGTACTTCAGTATCGATGAATTCAGGAATGGCAGACACTGGCGTGGACAGGATCGGCAGTTTTTGACTGGCGGCTTCCATCAAGACGTTTGGCAACCCATCGCGATCACCGTCCTGCGCCACGCGACTTGGCAGCACAAATAGATCTGCGGCCCGCATGGCTTCAATAACTTCGGGCTGATCGCAGGCCCCACGCCATGTGATGCGGTCAGAAACGTTGTTGTCGATTGCAAGTTGACGCATTTGATCGTTCAAAGTGCCACCGCCAATGTGCGTCCAATGCCATTCTAATTCGGGGGGCAGCAGGGCAAGGGCGGCAATCAAATTATCAAAACCCTTCTTCTCGACCAAACGTCCAACAGACATCAGATTAAGGGGCACAGATCTGGATCGAATTGCCCGTTCTGGGGGCGTCGGGAAGCGGGTTAGATCAAGGCCGTGATAGACCAGATCGACAGGCGTGTCGGCAGATAAACCGCGCAGATGTTCGGCCCCAAATGCAGTGCAGGTTGCTCCAAATGCTGCACCATTTTCGCTGCTGTTCAATTTGCTGCGCAAGTCCCATTCGGGGGAGGTCCATATGTCTTTAGCATGTGCTGAAAAGGACCAGGGGACGCCGCGCAATATGGACGCGTACCGTGCGACGGACGCGGGTGTGTGTAAAAAATGGGCATATATGCCTGTCGTTTGGGCCGGCAACTCACGCGCCATGACACAGGCCTGCCCAAAACGCCGAATACGATTTTTTGTCTTATCGCGTCTGTAATCTGCCGCAATAGCGGCCCATGCAGCGCGAATCCCACCTTGGGTTATGGCGTAAATAACACCGCGAAGAACCCGTAGTGGTTCGTCGCCAAGATATTCAGGCAGGTACCTGATTCTGGCGCTTAACCGGTCATGAAGGGGATGGGTTTTTTTGTCAGTTGGATGGCGCAGTGACCAAATCTCGAACGCGAATCCGCCCTCTTCCAATGCAACCAGTTCTTGGGCGATGAATGTCTCTGAAAGGCGTGGCCAGCCTTTGACAACAACTGCTAGGTTTGGCGAGGTTTTATTCATTGTCGTCAATATCTGCGCTGTCGGGGTTCATCAAAGCTTGCGTGCGTTTTATGACGTAATCCAAACCATCCAGCAGCCCGTTTGCACCTGCATCAGAAGGTTTACCTTGTGATGGCAGTGCGCGGATCGCGGCAATCATAGATTGAGGTGTCATCCCATCGCGTGTTTCATCAAGCATACGGACCAGACCAAGCTCTTCTGCCCGACTCGCCCGCAACCATTGTTCAAGGCGCGGTACGGTGCGTGGAACAATTACGGCGCGTTTGTCAAAAGACAGTACCTCACAAAATGTATTGTAACCGCCCATGCAGACTACACCTTCGGCGTTGGCAAACAGTGCTTCCATACGACTTTCAAAGCCCAAAGCAGTGACACGTCCATTTAACTTGGCCACACGGGTTTCGAATTCTTCGCGCACGTCTCCGGATAGAAATGGACCGTAAACAAGCAATGCGCGTGGGCTTAGATCGGGGTCTTGTTCATAGGCTGCCAAGACCTGATCGACCATCGCTTTGCCGTCGCCTCCGCCCCCTGGGGTGATCAAGATGTAGGGATCGGTTGGCGTGTCTGCAGGGTCGGTGATGGCGCGACGCAAGTAGCCTGTCCAATGCATCCGGTCACGGGTTTCAGGAGACAAATCCAAGCCATCGGTTGGGTCGTATACTGACTTTACGCCATAGACCCAGATATCATCATAATACTTTTCGGTCGCATCAACAGCGCCCTTACGGGCCCATTCAGTTGCAAGGACTTTGGGTTCATCCAAAACGTCGCGCAGGCCTAAGACCGTTTTGGTTTTGCCCTCAGCCTTCAACCGTTCCAAGGTTGGTAATAACTCTCCACGAAAACCTGTTGGCTCTTTATCGACAATCAACAGATCGGGATCATATTGCTTCATTGCAGACTCAATCAGGCCAGCCCTCAAAGAGGTGATCTCTTCGATATCGAGGCCAAGTGTTTGACTGATATAAGATCCATCCGGCAGCTTGGTCACACCAGGTAAACGCACGTGATCGACACGTTCGGGAAAGGTAAAGCGTCCAGCAACAGGTGACCCTGTAAGAATGATCGCAGATTGGACCGTATCACTTTGTGTCAGTGCCGACGCCAATGCACGGCTGCGTCGCAAATGTCCAAGGCCAAAGGTGTCGTGGCTGTATAGAACAACGCGGCGTGGGCGTTTGATTGGAGTCGTCGAATTGGATGCCATAGTTTCTTCCCTCAAAAGCCTTCACAGACGCATGTCACTGCCTGTTTTGCCGTATATTCCTTTGATGTCATATAGAACTGCGTTGGGTTTCCCCAACGCGCGGACCGCGTCTGATCCCATGTCCACAAACTGCTTATGCCCAACGGCCATAACAATAGCATCATAGACCCCCTTTTCGGGCGAAATGACAGGAACGATACCGTGCCTGGACTGCATTAAGTCTGCTGAAACCCACGGTTCATGTATGTCGACTTGGACCGAATAATCGGCCAATTCTTCGACAATATCGGCCACGCGGGTGTTGCGTGTATCTGCGCAGTTTTCCTTGAATGTGTATCCCATGACCAAGACACGAGCCCCTTGCAGATCAATGCCACGCGCCAACATCGTTTTGACAAGCGAACCTGCAACATGTGCACCCATTTGGTCATTGATGCGGCGACCTGCCAGAATGACTTCGGGGTGATACCCTAATTGTTCCGCTCGGTAGGTGAGATAGTAGGGGTCAACACCGATGCAATGACCGCCAACAAGACCAGGGCGAAAAGGCAAGAAATTCCACTTGGTTCCAGCGGCTTCTAGGACTTCGATTGTGTCCAAACCCAGCTTTCCAAAAATTAGCGCGAATTCATTGACCAGCGCGATGTTCAAATCGCGTTGAGTGTTTTCGATGACCTTTGCCGCTTCCGCTGTCATTATAGAGGATGCTCGGTGAAGCCCTGCTTTGACAACAGGCCCATAGATTGCATCAAGGCGATCAAGAGTTTCATCGTCTTGCGCGGCAATAATTTTGGTCACGTTTTCCATAGAATGTTCTGCGTCACCTGGGTTTACCCGCTCTGGCGAATAACCCAACTTTATCTGCGCCCCAGCCTTTAATCCGCTGCCTGCTTCCAAAGCTGGTCCGCACACTTCTTCCGTGACCCCGGGGTAGACCGTACTTTCCAAGATCACCAAGTCGCCATCATTCAGGTGTGGGGCGATGGTTGCGCAGGCACCCAAAACGGGTCCTAGATCGGGCTTTTTGGCGTCCGTAATGGGTGTGGGGACCG
>CAJJBH010000087.1 GCA_905182355.1 uncultured Paracoccaceae bacterium
GAAACTTAACCCCGCATAGGAGACCATGCCCATGACCACCACACGTTTCGCCCCTTCGCCGACTGGTTACATCCACGTTGGCAACCTGCGCACTGCACTGATGAATTACCTGATTGCCCGCAAGGCAGGCGGGACGTTCATCCTACGGATCGACGACACGGATCCTGTCCGTTCGGAAGAGAAGTACGTGGATGCGATCAAGCAGGACCTCGAATGGTTGGGTTTGCATTGGGATAAGGTTGAACGACAGTCCGAACGTGTTGATGCGTATGCGGCTGCTGCGGATAAACTGCGCAACATTGACCGGTTTTATGAGGCATTCGAGACGCCGACTGAACTTGATTTAAAGCGCAAGAAACAGCTGAACATGGGTAAACCTCCGGTCTATGATCGTGCTGCCTTGGCCTTAAGTGCGGATGAACGCGACGCGATGCGTGCTGAACGTGGCGACGGTGTTTGGCGTTTCAAGCTGGATCAAGAACGGATCAATTGGAACGACGGCATCTTGGGTGATATCTCGATTGATGCGGCGTCTGTGAGTGATCCAGTTCTGATCCGTGGTGACGGTCAGGTGCTTTACACAATCGCATCCGTTGTTGATGACACCGACATGGGGGTGACGAACGTTGTACGTGGGTCTGATCACGTCACGAATACAGCGACACAAATTCAGATTATGAAAGCGCTGGGCATGACCCCGCCTGATTTCGCGCACCACTCGTTGTTGACGGGTCCACAGGGCGAAGCACTGTCGAAACGTCTGGGCACTTTGGCGCTACGTGATCTGCGCGAACAAGGTATTCAGCCGATGGCATTGTTGTCGATGATGGCCCGCCTTGGATCGTCTGATCCGATGGAACTGCGCAGTGAGATGTCCGAATTGGTTGAGGGTTTTGACGTTTCACACTTCGGAAATGCCCCTACCAAATTTGATGTAGCTGATCTGTTTCCTTTGACGGCAAACGTGTTGCAAGCAACGCCTTTGGCCGTTGTTGCGGATCAGATAGCTGACCTTGGTGTTCCTGATGATTTGGCCGAAGCGTTTTGGACCGTCACACGCGACAACATCACGACCCTGAATGATCTGGGCGGCTGGTGGAAATTGTTCAGCGAGGGCGCTGATCCTGTCATCGATGACGAGGACAAAGATTTTATAGCAAAGGCGATGGCTATGTTGCCTGACGGACCCTTTGATGGCGACACTTGGAAGTCATGGACGGGCGCTGTGAAAGAGGCGACTGGTCGCAAGGGCAAAGGTCTATTTATGCCATTACGCAAGGCTTTGACTGGTCAAGCGCATGGGCCGGATATGGCTTCGACGATGCCGCTTTTGCAAGTGATCAAGGCCCGCAATTGAACGCGGCTAAATCAGATAATCTGGGCCGCGATGCGGGCCAGATGTTGATCTACCAGCTTTGTTTCCGCGGGACTTAGAATTTGGCTGCGCTGATAACGCGGCGCTTCGCGGTCATTCAGGATTGGTGTGTTCCAGCCATCAGTTGTGTCAAAAAATGCGGCAACGCCGTCTGTGCCGAACTGTTGCTGATAGCCCTGCACAACCACGTCCAGATAGCTAAGTAATATTGTTTGCGTGCCCGCATCGCGCCAGTCACTTTGGGGTACCGCATAATGTGCAATGTCGATTGTCACGTCACCTTCATGGCTGACTTTGCCTTCAGATAAAATGCGTTGATATCCTGTTTCACGCGCGTCTAACGCGGACCAATCTGCATTTGGAACTGCAGCAATCAACCCTTGGATCTTGGACGACGGGGCTGCAGGAACGGCCGACAATAGTACCATGTCATATTGATCCGAACGCACCCATGCCCGCCGCCATCCTGTAAGGGCCGCTTTTTGCGCGTTAGGGTAGATGTGCGTTGCTGTGTTGACGAGGCTGCCATAGCCAAAAAAGTGTGGATCGCTCATGTATCAGTCCTATTCTCGGGCACGTAAAATCTGGGCAGGGCGGGTGGCCAGTGGCCCCCATGCAAACATTAATCCAGCGATTAAGGTAGCAATAATACCGCCCGCGATGATCGCCAATGCTGACGGCCAGATCACTGAATATTCAATGTCCATTACATAGGTGCTGACGGCCCATCCACCCGTGATACCTGCCAGCAATGCGACCAAGCCAGCGGCCATTCCCAGCAGGGTTGAACGCAGTGCGAAGCTGAACAAGATGCGCCCGCGTGTGGCCCCAAGTGTCTTTAGAACGGCGGCTTCATATGTGCGCGCGTTGGTGCCTGCGGCCGCAGCACCGATAAGCACTAAAAATCCTGTCAGAAGGGTTGCTGCTGCACCGTATGATGTTGCTGCGGCCAAGCCAGACAAGACATCGGCGACCCTTTCAATAGCATCGCGCACACGGATTGCTGTGATGTTTGGGTATAGCTTGGCAAGATCGCGCAGGATCACCGCTTCGGCTTTTGGTTCCGCATAGACGGTTGATATGAAGGAGTGTGGAGCACCCTGCAAAGCACTAGGGTTCATCGACAGGATAAAGCCTATACCCGCCGTCGAAAAATCAACCTCGCGGAAGGAACTGATTGTTCCGGTGATGTCGCGTCCAAGGATATTGATGGTCATGGTGTCGCCCAACGACAGGTTCATCTCTTCCGCTTCTTCTGCGGCAAAGCTGATCAAGGGTGGGCCACTGTAATCTTTGGGCCACCATTCGCCGTCTGTTACACGTGTGCGCTTGTTTGGTTTCTCGGAATAGGTGACGCCGCGATCCCCTTCCAAGACCCAGTGATCCCCTGCGATTTCACGCGCTGGTTTGCCGTTGATCTGGGTGATGACGCCGCGCAGCATGGGTGCGCTGTCGATGCGGCGCACGTCGGGGTCAGATTTTAGGCGTTTGGTATAGCCCGCCATCTGGTCGCGTTGAATGTCTACGAAGAAATACGATGGGGCCACGTCTGGCAGGTTACCTGTGATGGCGTTGCGCAGGTTGCCGTCGATCTGGCCAACGCTGGCTAAGACGGATAAGCCAAGACCCAATGATAGAATGACTGATGCGGCCCCTTCTTGGGACCCGGAGATTGACGTTAAGGCCCAACGCCACGCCGGCCTGCCTTTGGTAATTCTGCCGCCGCGTTTCGCGAGCCATTTGATAATGGAGGCGGACACCACAAGCATTATTAAAGCAATTGCGATCCCGCCCGACGTCCAGAGCGTGAGCCGCCATGTGCCTGAGAAAAACGCGGCAAGACCAATAAGGGCGCAAAGCGCGATCCCGATGGCGATTAGGTAACGGGGGGCTGGCAGCAATTTACTGGTGCCTAGGGCGTCGCGGAACAAGGTTGCAGCGCGCACGTCTTCTGCGCGTGCTAATGGCCATAAGGTGAAGATGAACGCGGTCAGAAGGCCGTAGATTGCGGCCTCGTATAATGGTGCTGGGAAAATGCCGAAATTGGCGGGGATTGGCAGGCGTGCTTCGATCAAAGGGGCAAGCAACAGGGGGGCAATTGCGCCCAAGGCTAGGCCGATTGAAATGCCGATTATGGATAAGATCCCGATCTGAATAAAGTAGGTTTGGAAGATTGTGCTGCGTTCCGCACCAAGTGTGCGCAGGGTGGCGATGACGTTGGTTTTTTCAGACAGATAGGCCCGCACTGCTGCAGCCACGCCCACTCCGCCAACGGCCAAGCCGGATAATCCGACAAGAACCAGGAACGCGCCAAGGCGGTTCACAAATTCTGCGATACCGGGTGCGCCATTTCGGGCATCGGTCCAGCGCATGCCGCTGTTTTGAAACGCGCTGCGGGCTTCTTTTTCCAGTCCTGCCAAGTCAGGATCGGAAGGCAAATCAAGACGGTATTTTGTGTTAAAAAGGGTTCCCGCTGCCAAAAGGGATGAGTTCGCCAAATCCGTTGTGCGTACGATTGTGCGCGGTCCCAAACCAAAGCCACCCGCAGCGCCGTCAGGTTCGCGTGTTATTTCCGCGGAGAGGTGAAACAGCTGGGTGCCAAGCGCGAAGTTGTCTCCGATTCCTAGGCCCAAACGGTCGATCAAGGCGCGTTCCATCACTGCACCAGGTAGGCCTGCATGTGCACCAAGGGCGACGTCTAGGTCAATTTCTGGCGATAATCCCACTGTGCCTAGTAAGGGGTATGCATCATCGACGGCTTTGACTTGGGTTAGTCCGCGTTCGACTTCGCCCGCAATTTCGACCACGGCCATTGATCTGAATTCAACGATCTCCGACACAGCACTTGCGCGTGATTGCATCCATGTTTTTTCATTGTCATTGGCAAAACGGTAAGTGAAATCTAGTTCCACATCCCCACCAAGCAGGGCGGCCCCTTCACGAGATAGGCCCGTTTCGATGGCCATTCTAACGGACCCAACAGCTGCAATTGCTGCGACACCAAGGGCGAGGCAAGCAAGGAAAATTGTGAATCTCTTAAAGCCCCCGCGCAATTCGCGCCGTGCAAATCGTGCGGCAATGGCGATACTCATTCAGCGGCTTTCTGTTGTGATGCGATAAGGCCGTCTTCAAGTCGGATCACCCGATCACAGCGCGCGGCTAGTGTGTTGGAATGGGTGACCAAGACAAGTGTTGCACCGTGTTTGTCGCGCAGGCCAAACAATAGGTCCATAATTGCGTTACCATTTGCCCCATCCAGATTGCCGGTTGGTTCGTCCGCAAGCAGGATTTGTGGGCGTGCAACACAGGCCCGCGCCAAGGCGACACGTTGTTGTTCTCCGCCAGACATTTGCGATGGATAGTGATCGGCGCGGTGACTTAATCCCACATCCGCCAATTCCGCATGTGCCCTCTCAAATGCATCTTTTACCCCCGCCAATTCCAATGGGGTTGCCACATTTTCCAGTGCGGTCATTGTTGGGATCAGGTGAAAGGATTGAAAGACAACGCCCATATGGTCGCGTCGAAAACGAGCCAATGCGTCCTCGTTCATCGTGGTCAGGTCTTGATCTAAGGCATGAATTCTGCCGCCAGTGGCCTGCTCCAAACCGCCCATCAACATAAGCAGCGATGACTTTCCAGACCCCGATGGACCGACCAAGCCAACAGTTTCCCCAGACTGAATCTCTAGCGAGATACCGTGCAATATATCGACGCGGCCTGCGTTACCATCCAACGAAAGGGTGGCGTTTTTTAACGAGAGGACTGGTGTTGTCATGCTTTGGTGCCTTTATAGGTGTTACTAAACGATATGGAGGTTGGATCATGATGCGCAAGGCAATGATTGGCATTGTAACAAGTTTGTTGGGCGTCCCTGCATCGGCCCAGCCGGTAACCATCGCAGCATTGGGAGACAGTTTGACCCAAGGCTACGGTTTGGCCGTTGAAGACGGGTTTGTTGCGCAACTGCAGTTCTGGGCGGATGCGCAGGGTGTCGAAGTGACGCTGATCAATGCAGGTGTTTCAGGTGATACGACTGCTGGTGGATTGTCACGAGCGGCATGGACACTGACACCTGATGTTGATGCTATGATTGTGACGTTGGGTGGAAATGACCTGCTGCGTGGCATCGATCCGGATGTAAGTCGTGCGAATCTAATGGGAGTTTTGAAAGCTGCAAAGGCTGCAGGCGTTGAAGTTCTGTTAATCGGAATGAAAGCGCCGGGAAATTATGGGCCTGACTATAAGGCACGTTTTGATGCAATATATCCTGAATTGGCGGCTGAATTTGGAACGCTTTATCTGGATGATTTCTTTACCGGATTTGGTGAAGCGGTGAACGATCCCGCCAGTTTGCGTCCCCTAATGCAGTCAGACGGCATCCATCCGAATCCGAAAGGCGTGAAGGAAATCGTCGTTGGGGTAGGGCCGAAGGTTTTGGAGCTGGTCGAGATAGCGGTCGACTAAACGCACAAAAAAACGGACGCGTTGGCGTCCGTTTTCTAGTTTAATCTGGTATCAGAACCAGTGCTTAAGCAAGTGCGAGGTTCGCAGCGCTTTCGCGGCCATCACGGCCAGGTTCGATATCGAACGTTACTTTTTGGTTGTCTGCCAAGCCTGTAAGGCCGGCGCGTTCAACTGCAGAGATGTGTACGAATACATCATTTCCGCCGCCATCAGGCGCGATAAAGCCGAAGCCTTTAGTTGAATTGAACCATTTGACGGTGCCATTAGCCATCGTCTGTACTCCTGTAAATAACTGCCCACAGTATGTGGCAGGTTGGCAAAGTCATAGCAGATCGAAGGACTGAGCCGAAAGCAGCAGTAAGGTCGATAGGTGTAACATCGCAGACTTGATATGGGGCGAGAGCATATCGATTTCAAGGCAGCAGGGGATTCGGACGGAATTTTTCCGCTTGCCATTATTTGAAGGGATGGCTGTCAGCGCATAAAACACGCGGGGGAATTTCTTTAGGAAAATGGCGGTACCGCAATTTATTTTACCAGTTGATAAAATTTTTATTCCATGTGAACGTGTTCTAAACCCATGCATCATGATGTGTTGCGAAAGGAACGTAATGTCCGAAACATCTTTTACACCAGGCATCGTTGCAGGTCGCCTTGCGGCTGACAGTTACGATGAACAGTTTTCCGATCTTCATCCCTTGTTGGATGGTCACGAGGCATTGGTCGCGTCTGATCGCTGCTATTTCTGCCATGATGCGCCTTGCATAACTGCCTGCCCAACTGATATTGATATCCCATTGTTCATTCGTCAGATTGCGACGGGCACACCCGACGCTGCGGCGAAGACAATCCTTAGCCAAAATATCATGGGCGGCATGTGCGCGCGGGTTTGCCCGACAGAAACCTTGTGCGAAGAGGCCTGTGTTCGTGAGTTGGCGGAAGGCAAACCAGTTCTGATTGGTCAGCTTCAACGGTATGCCACTGATCACTTGCAGCAGCAAGGCATCCATCCGTTTGAACGTGCAGCGCTGACTGGGAAAACAGTCGCCGTAGTTGGCGCCGGTCCTGCGGGATTGTCTTGCGCACACCGCCTAGCGATGCTGGGCCATGAGGTAGTAGTATTGGAACCTAAAGCTAAGTCTGGCGGTCTGAACGAATTCGGGATTGCAGCTTATAAAACCACAGAAGGGTTTGCGCAGGCAGAAGTTGATTGGCTTTGTCAAATTGGCGGCATCACGATCAAGCATGGTCAATCGTTGGGTGCGAAGCTGACGCTGTCCGATCTGCAAGGGCAATACGATGCAGTATTCCTTTCGATTGGCTTGGGTGGTGTGAACGCGTTGGGTCTGGCTGGTGAGGACAAGGAAGGCGTTTTAGACGCCGTTGAATTTATCTCGGACCTGCGCCAAGCGGATGATGTCGCGCTGTTGCCCATTGGTCGCGATGTTGTTGTGATCGGCGGTGGCATGACGGCGGTTGATGCTGCGGTTCAGGCCAAATTGTTGGGGGCGTTAAATGTGACGTTGGCTTATCGCCGTGGACGTGACCGAATGAATGCATCGAAGTTTGAACAAGACCTAGCGGCCTCAAAAGGTGTACGGATCATGACGCATGTTGTGCCTGTTGGGCTGCATGGCAATGGTGCAGTTCGCGAGATTGAGTTTGAGTATGTGAACGACGACATGTCGGGTACCGGTCAGATGATCAAGCTGCAGGCGGATCAGGTTTTAACAGCGATTGGCCAAGTCTTGCAGGGTCATAACCTGCCTGTATTCGATGGTGGCAAAATCGATGTTGATACTATGGGACGCACATCTATCACTGGCGTTTGGGCCGGTGGTGATTGTGCCACTGGTGGCGATGATCTGACTGTGACTGCTGTGGCCGAGGGTCGCGATGCCGCGATGGATATTCATAACGTATTGGTGGGGTCATCAAATGGCAAATCTTGAAAGCAATTTCTTAGGTATCAAAAGTCCCAACCCGTTTTGGTTGGCTTCTGCGCCCCCCACTGACAAAGAATACAATGTCCGCCGCGCGTTTGAAGCGGGATGGGGTGGTGTTGTCTGGAAAACTTTGGGCGAAGAAGGTCCACCAGTGGTCAACGTAAATGGCCCACGTTATGGAGCAATTTACGGCGCGGACCGTCGTCTGATGGGGTTGAACAATATCGAATTGATCACTGACCGTTCGCTTGAGGTGAATCTTGACGAGATCACGCGCGTCAAAAAAGATTACCCCAATCACGCCGTCATCGTGTCCATCATGGTCCCCTGTGAAGAAGCCGCTTGGAAGGCGATTTTGCCACGGGTCGAGGCCACAGGTGCGGACGGGATCGAGCTGAATTTTGGCTGCCCACACGGTATGTCCGAGCGGGGCATGGGGGCGGCTGTTGGTCAAGTTCCAGAATACATCGAAATGGTAACGCGGTGGTGTAAGCAATATTATTCCAAACCCGTGATTGTGAAGTTGACGCCAAATATCACAGACGTGCGCCAACCTGCAGCTGCTGCAAAACGTGGCGGGGCGGATGCGGTGTCTTTGATCAACACGATCAACTCGATTGTCAGTGTGAATCTGGACACGATGAGCCCGGAACCGTCGATTGATGGCAAAGGCACCCATGGTGGATATTGCGGTCCGGCGGTGAAGCCGATTGCGATGTCGATGGTGTCCGAAATCGCACGGTTCCCTGAGACAAAGGGGTTGCCAATTTCTGGTATCGGCGGCGTTACGACATGGCGCGATGCGGCTGAATTCATGTCGCTTGGATGTGGCAATGTGCAGGTTTGTACCGCCGCCATGACCTACGGATTTAAGATCGTACAGGAAATGATTTCAGGCCTGTCCGAATGGATGGACGAAAAGGGCCACGCCAACATCGAAGATTTCGTGGGCCAAGCGATCCCAAACACAACCGACTGGCAGTACCTGAACCTGAATTACATCGCCAAGGCGGTAATCAATCAAGACGACTGCATCAAATGCGGACGTTGCTATGCTGCCTGTGAAGACACATCACACCAGGCAATTTCAATGTCTGAGGACCGCGTTTTCGAAGTCATTGACGGCGAATGCGTGGCCTGTAATCTATGTGTAAATGTTTGCCCCGTCGAAAACTGCATCACGATGGTCGAAATGCTCACAGGGGCAACCGACCCACGTACTGGCAAAGTGGTTGAACCAGAATATGCGAACTGGACAACCCATCCGAATAATCCCTCGGCCACTGCAGCCGAGTGATCTAACCAGCGTCTTCCGTTGCCTCGTATTTCTGGGGCGAACAACTTTAAGCACCGCCTCAAATTATTGGGGGCGGTTTTTTTTATGTTGGGTTCAAAAGATTTGTGAACAGATGGCGTAGATAAGATTGCGCCTCTGCGTAGGTGTTATCCGTCGAGATAATGTTCAATTGGGCCTCAAAATCTGCATAGTGTTGGGTTGTTGACCAAATCGAATACATCAGGTGGCGCGGGTTTGTTGGGGCAAGTTTGCCTTGGTCCATCCAGTTTTGGATTACAGCACATTTCTCGTCGACCAAAGGCAGTAAGTCGCGTTTCAAATGTGGGGCCATGCGCGGTGCACCTTGCAAAATCTCATTGGCAAACAGGCGGCTCTCACGGGGCAGTTCCCGGGCCATGTCCAGCTTCCGCTGCACATAGTTTAAGATTTCCTCAAGTGGTTCACCGTTGCTGTCCATCTCGATCAACGGGTCCAGCCATGTTTCCATCAATTGGTTCAAAAGGGTGATGTGAATTTCTTCTTTGGCTGAAAAATAGTATAGGATGTTCGGCTTGCTTAACCCTGACTCCCTTGAAATCTGATCCAACGTTGCACCGCGAAACCCGTGCTGTGAAAATACGTCCAATGCAGCATCTAAAATGCGCAGTCTGTTGCGCAACTGAATGCGGCTTGGCTTTTTCTCTGGGGTCATAGATTGGGTGATTGTCATGGGCTGGCGCGCCTTTGATGTAAAATTAGGCATATCTTGCCGCTTTGGCGTGCATTTGGCAAACCAGTTCTTGACACAAAACCCCTCAGTCGCAATCGTGTATTTACCAAATGGTAAAAAACACGAACGATTGGGGACACTATGTCAGCACCAGGAGAAAACCTGCGGATCAACGCGGATCGGCTGTGGGACACCTTGATGGAGATGGCAAAAATTGGCCCCGGTGTTGCGGGTGGCAGCAATCGCCAGACCCTTACGGATGAAGATGGTGAAGGGCGCGCGCTATTTCAGAAATGGTGCGAGGATGCGGGCTGCACAATGGGTTTGGACCAAATGGGCAACATGTTCGCCCATCGCGCTGGAACCGATCCTGATGCTTTACCAGTCTATGTTGGATCGCATCTGGATACACAGCCGACGGGTGGTAAGTATGATGGTGTCCTTGGCGTGTTGGGTGGATTGGAAATTCTGCGGACCCTGAATGAACTGGACGTGAAAACAAAACATCCAATTGTCGTGACTAATTTTACCAACGAAGAGGGCACACGTTACGCCCCCGCGATGTTATCGTCAGGCGTGTTTGCAGGCATTCATACCCAAGATTGGGCGTATGATCGCGTGGACGCTGATGGCAAGAAATTTGGGGATGAATTATCCCGAATTGGGTGGTGTGGTGATGAAGATGTCGGCGTACGTAAGATGCATGCGTTCTTTGAACTGCACATCGAACAAGGCCCGATTTTAGAGATTGAAGGCAAAGACATTGGCGTGGTTACCCACGGTCAGGGTCTTAGCTGGACACAAATTACGGTAACGGGGAAAGACAGTCATACCGGATCGACGCCCATGCCAATGCGCAAAAATGCTGGGCTTGGAATGGCGCGAATTTTGGAAGTGGTGGATCAGATTGCGTGGTCACATGCCCCTCATGCTGTAGGTGCGGCGGGGCACATAGATGTTTTTCCAAACTCGCGTAATGTGATCCCGGGGCAGGTGGTCTTTACCGTTGATTTCCGTTCGCCTGAGTTGTCGGTGATTGAGGATATGGAGGGGCGTCTACGGATAGATGCCCAAAAGATTGCTGATGATATGGGGCTTGGAATCGAATTCGAAAAAGTCGGTGGATTTGATCCCGTGGCGTTCGATGAGGGTTGCGTAAGTGCTGTTCGCAACGCTGCAAAGCGTCTTGGATATTCACACATGAACTTGATTTCTGGGGCTGGGCATGATGCGTGTTGGATCAACCGCGTTGCGCCTACTGCGATGGTGATGTGCCCTTGCGTTGACGGGTTGTCGCATAATGAGGCCGAAGAGATTACACGCGAATGGGCGATGGCAGGGGCTGATGTGTTGTTGCATGCTGTTGTCGAGACAGCGGAGGTTGTGGGATGAGGATTATAACATCGCTGACGAAGCGAGAATTGTATGCTGCGCTCTCTTGGGGTGGGTTCATGTTCATTGGGATGCATTTTTGGTTTAAGGGCTTTGAATTTTCGGGCTATTCTTTGACGAATTGGGTGCTGATGGCAATCCTTTGGTTAGGGGCTGGTTTGGCTTGGATGCATGGCACCAAGAAGGTTTCGCAAATGATGAAGGACAGATCACATGACTAAAGTCATCAAAGGCGGCACAATCGTCACGGCAGATCGCACTTGGAAAGCCGACGTGCTGATCGAGGGCGAGATCATCAAACAGATCGGCGAGGATTTGGTTGGCGATGAATATTTCGATGCCGAAGGGGCGTACGTGATCCCCGGCGGCATCGACCCACATACCCATCTTGAGATGCCATTCATGGGGACCACTGCGGCTGAAACATTCGAGAGCGGAACATGGGCTGCCGCCGTTGGTGGCACGACAATGATTGTTGATTTCTGTCTGCCCGGTGCGGACGGCGACCTAAAGAATGCGATCAACGAATGGCACCGTAAATCCGCGCCCCAGATTTGTTCCGACGTTGGCTATCACATGGCCATCACGGGCTGGGATGAAAACGTGTTCAATGGCATGAAAGACGCGGTTGAAATGGGTGTGAATTCGTTCAAACACTTTATGGCCTACAAAGGTGCCTTGATGATCGAGGACGATGAGATGTTCGCCTCGTTCAAGCGTTGCGCAGAACTGGGTGCGTTGCCGATGGTCCATGCTGAAAACGGTGATTTGGTTGCAGCGTTACAAGAGAAGTATTTTAACGAAGGGATCACGGGGCCCGAAGGCCATGCCTATTCTCGCCCGCCAGAATTGGAAGGTGAAGCGGCCAACCGTGCGATTACGATTGCCGATACAGCTGGTGTTCCATTGTACATCGTTCACGTGTCTTGTGAACAAACACACGAGGCAATCCGACGTGCCCGCCAAAAGGGAATGCGGGTGTATGGTGAACCGTTGATCCAGTTCCTGACGCTGGACGAGTCCGAATATTTCAACAAAGATTGGGACCACGCTGCACGACGTGTGATGTCGCCGCCCTTCCGATCCAAGGATCATCAGGATTCATTGTGGGCGGGTTTGCAGGCGGGGTCTTTGCAGGTCGTTGCAACTGACCATGCGGCGTTCAGCACTGCACAAAAGCGGGCAGGGCGCGATGACTTTCGAATCATTCCAAATGGATCAAACGGGCTTGAGGAACGTCTTGCCGTTTTGTGGACCGAAGGGGTTGAAACGGGCCGTCTGACGCCAAACGAATTTGTCGCGGCGACATCTACCAACGCGGCAAAAATCCTGAACATCTACCCAAAAAAGGGTGCGATTGTTGAGGGCGCTGATGCGGATATTGTTGTGTGGGATCCTAAAATTTCAAAGACGATTTCACCAGCAAACCACCATTCTGTTCTGGACTATAATGTGTTTGAGGGTTTCAAAGTAACGGCGCAATCGCGTTACACGCTAAGCCGCGGTGAAGTGATCTGGGCATGGGGGCAAAACAGCCAGCCACAACCGGGCCGTGGTAAGTTTGTACCGCGCCCAGCGTTCCCGTCTGCTAACCTTGCGTTGTCCAAGTGGAAAGAGCTGACGAAACCAAAAATGATCCAACGTGATCCAATGAATATTCCAGCAGGTATCTAATGCAAGACGGCACTCAGGCAGCACAAGTTGCAGCCCAAGCACCAGTAATTTCCGCCCGCGATTTGGACCTTACGTTCCAAACTAATGATGGGCCAGTTCATGCGCTTAAAGGCGTAACGCTGGACATCAATAAAGGTGAATTCGTCAGCTTTATCGGTCCGTCAGGATGTGGCAAAACCACGTTCCTGCGTGTGATGGCGGACCTTGAACAACCCACTGGGGGCGCAATTTCGGTCAACGAGATAAGTGCTGAAGACGCACGAAAGGCCCGCGCCTATGGCTATGTGTTTCAGGCCGCTGGCCTTTATCCTTGGCGTACTATTGGTGGCAACATTGGCTTGCCGCTAGAGATCATGGGGTATTCCAAAGCGGACCAAGCAGAGCGGGTAAAGCGTGTGCTTGAGCTGGTCGAATTGGATGGGTTCGAGCGCAAGTTTCCGTGGCAACTGTCAGGCGGGATGCAGCAACGTGCCAGCATTGCGCGAGCCTTGGCCTTTGATGCAGATATCTTGTTGATGGATGAGCCGTTTGGGGCGCTGGACGAGATCGTGCGCGACCACTTGAACGAACAGTTGTTGAAGCTTTGGGCGCGGACAGAAAAGACGATTGCTTTCGTCACCCACTCGATCCCTGAGGCGGTGTATCTAAGCACCAAGATCGTTGTAATGTCGCCTCGGCCGGGTCGGATCACCGATATTATTGACAGCCCTTTGCCGAAGGAACGGCCGTTAGAGATTCGCGATTCTCCTGAGTTCCTAGAGATCGCACACCGTGTGCGGGACGGATTGCGTGCGGGGCATGCAGATGTCTAACGCCTTCTATATAAAAGAAGGTTTGGCATGAAACAGGCATTTTTCCCCGTGCTAACAGTCGTTACGGCACTGTTTGTGTTGTGGTATGGCGCTGCGGTTTGGTTGAACTCTGATTGGGCATATGACAAAGCCAAGCGCGCCAATGTAGAGCTGAGCTTTTCCGAGTTGGTTTCCGACACTTGGTCACAGGACAAACCGAAGCTGCCCGCGCCGCATCAAGTAGCTGTGGAGATTTGGAAAACCACAGCGCTGAAAAAAATCACCTCAAAGCGTTCTTTGATTTACCACGCGTGGGTGACGTTAAGCGCCACGTTGTTGGGGTTCGCGTTTGGTACGATTCTTGGCACATCATTAGCTGTTGGCATCGTATATAATCGAACAATGGATATGAGCGTGATGCCTTGGGTGATCACCAGCCAGACGGTTCCGATCTTGGCAGTTGCCCCGATGATTATTGTTGTGTTGAACGCGGTGGGGATTTCGGGGCTTTTGCCCAAAGCCATGATATCGATGTACCTATCGTTTTTCCCAGTTGTGGTTGGCATGGTGAAGGGTTTGCGCAGTCCTGATGCGATGCAATTGGATCAGATGCGGACGTGGCATGCGTCCGCTTCCCAAACATTCTGGCGATTAAGGTTGCCCGCTTCTATGCCCTACTTCTTTACCTCGCTAAAGATCGCAATGGCGGCGTCTTTGGTTGGGGCAATTGTTGGCGAATTGCCAACAGGTGCCGTTGCTGGATTGGGTGCCCGTTTGCTGGCAGGCAGTTACTATGGCCAGACAATTCAGATCTGGAGCGCCCTAATTTTGGCGGCAATTTTGGCGGCATCCTTGGTTGGGATTATCGGTGTGTTGCAGCGTGTGACGCTTAAACGGATGGGGATGGCCTGATGGGTTGGCTTGTCTTTGCCTTTGGTATTTGGGTCGCTGGTTGGGGGATGAATGTTGTCCTATCACGGCGCGCACCAACCCGGCTTTTGTCGTTAATAATCCCAGTAATTTTTGGGTTAACATTAATCCTGATTTGGGAAGGTATCGTGCGCGGATTCGAGGTTAGTCCGATCCTTTTGCCTACACCTTCAGACATTGCGATCAAGTTTGCGGCCTCTACTTCGATCCTTTGGCAGGACTTTGTGCAGACCGTTATAAAGGGTGCGCTAAGTGGTTTTATCATCGGTTGTGGCTCCGCTTTTTTGCTGGCGATCGTGATTGATCGCTATCCGTTTTTGCAACGTGGTTTGTTACCTGTTGGGAACTTTGTTGCCGCACTTCCCATCGTTGGGATGGCCCCGATCCTTGTGATGTGGTTCGGGTTTGACTGGCAATCCAAGGCGGCTGTGGTTGTGGTTATGGTGTTTTTCCCGATGTTGGTGAACACGGTTCAGGGGCTTCAAGCCAGCGACAGTATGCAGCGCGATTTGATGCAAACTTATGCTGCCAGCTATTGGTCCACGTTGCTGAAGCTGCGCTTGCCAGCAGCGATGCCGTTCGTGTTTAACGGACTTAAGATCGCATCGACGCTTGCCTTGATTGGCGCGATTGTGGCGGAGTTTTTTGGTTCCCCCACACGCGGGATGGGGTTTCGGATTTCAACATCCGTGGGCCAACTCGCGCTTGATCTGGTTTGGGCCGAGATCGTGGTGGCAGCGGTTGTAGGGTCCGCGTTTTATGGCGGCTTGGCACTGCTCGAAAGGGCAGTGACATTCTGGCATCCATCCCAACGAAGCCGCGTAAATTGATAAGAAATAATAATAAACGACAACAACTAGGAGAGAATAACATGAAGACATTTAGCACAGTGATTGCTGCGACAGCGATGGGTGTTTGGGGATCAATTGCCCAAGCCGCAGACGATGTAACGCTGCAACTTAAGTGGGTCACGCAGGCGCAGTTTGCGGGTTATTATGTGGCGCTGGATAAGGGCTTTTATTCCGAAGAAGACCTGAACGTCACCATCAAACCAGGTGGACCAGACATCGCCCCAACCCAAGTGTTGGCGGGTGGCGGCGCAGATGTGACCGTGGATTGGATGCCGTCTGCATTGGCGGCGCGTGAAAAAGGTTTGCCAATGGTTAACATTGCGCAGCCGTTCAAATCATCCGGCATGATGTTGACCTGCCGGAAAGACGCTGGTGTGACAACAACGGCTGATTTCGCCGATAAAACATTGGGCGTTTGGTTCTTCGGTAACGAATTCCCATTCTTAAGCTGGATGAGTAAATTGGGCATGGCAACAGACGGTTCTGCCGGTGGCGTTACCGTTCTGAAGCAAGGCTTTAACGTTGATCCGATCCTTCAGGGTCAAGCGGCTTGTGTGTCGACCATGACGTACAACGAATACTGGCAGGTTATTGACGCAGGTCTAACACCTGATGATTTACAAGTGTTTAAGTACGAGGACCAAGGCGTCGCGACACTGGAAGACGGTCTTTATGTTCTTGAGGACAATCTGACAGACGCAGCGTTTGAAGATAAGATGGTGCGCTTTGTACGTGCGTCGATGAAGGGCTGGAAATACGCAGAAGCCAATCCTGATGAGGCAGCTGATATCGTTCTAGAAAATGACGGTTCCGGTGCCCAAACTGAAAAGCATCAGCGTCGTATGATGCGCGAAGTGGCCAAGCTGACGGCTGGCGGCAACGGTGCCCTAAACGAAGCAGATTATGAACGCACAGTTGCGTCGCTTTTGTCGGGTGGTGATGACCCAGTGATTTCCAAAGCTCCGGAAGGCGCTTGGACACATCAGATCACGGACAAAGCACTGAAGTAATTCAGAGTTCTAACAAACTAAGGAAGGGGCTGATGCAATCGCATTGGCCCTTTTTTATTGGGCATAAGACACAAAAAAACCGGACGCTTTGCAGCATCCGGTTTCTTAGTTCTTAAACAATAAAGCTTAAGCCAGTGCGAGGTTCGCAGCAGACTCGCGGCCGTCACGGCCAGCTTCGATGTCGAATGTAACTTTTTGGTTGTCAGCCAAGCCTGTAAGGCCTGCGCGCTCAACAGCAGAAATGTGTACGAATACATCATTAGAGCCGCCATCAGGTGCGATAAAGCCGAAGCCTTTAGTTGTGTTAAACCATTTTACGGTGCCAGTAGCCATATCCGTAGTCTCCAATTTAATGCCATCCGCGTAGGTGCGATGGCTCGGCTTAGTCGGTCTGTGATCGAAAGACTGAAGCCGTAGAAAACGAGACAGTGTCGAAAAAGATAACGTACGCGACTCGTTATATGACAGGTGCAATAGATTCGGGCAAGGGGGTAACCGTGCAGGTGCAGCATTTGTGCCGATTGCGTCATATTATAGGATTTTGGGCCAAAACGGGCTGTCGGTATTGCGTCGGTAACCTGTCGGTATCACGTCGGTGCGCAGCGTTCGCATCATTTTGGGCGTGTTAATCAGCTTTTGGCAGACTGATTCCAGTGGTGTGAAATGGGGTGCGTGATGGCAGCGATGACGAAATCCGAGAGGTTGGCGCGGCGACGGTTGGTCTATCACTTGTGGCTGGCAAGTGAGGACCGGCTGCCGATGCGTGAACTGCGCGATGAGGTTCCGGATGCGTGGCACATGATCGAGGCGGATTTTGATTGCCATGCCCCCAAGCAGAAGATGACGCTGTATCTGGATGCGCCGGTGGCGAAGATGTTCAAGGCGATGGGCCGTGGGTATCAGGCGCGGATCAACCGGATTTTGGCGACATGGGTGGAGATGAAGATCGGGCATGTGATGGAAACGGAAAAGATCATGCTTGCGGACC
Organism: uncultured Paracoccaceae bacterium; assembly: GCA_905182355.1. GTDB lineage: Bacteria > Pseudomonadota > Alphaproteobacteria > Rhodobacterales > Rhodobacteraceae > Ascidiaceihabitans. The sequence goes on from CAJJBH010000087.1 coordinate 17,431, forward strand.
GACGCCGCGCGATTATGGCGATGGACAATGCGGAGGGGTCGGAGACGGCTTTGCGCGGTTGGGGGGAGTTTAGTGAGACGGATCGTGGCGCATGGCCCGACAGCGGGAGTGCAGAGGTGGGGTGGGTGAAACCCACCGATTGCGTTTGGGTTGATTGAGGCGTTGGGGAATGGTGGGTTGCACCCACCCTACGGTGCATTGTGGTAATTTAAGTCGGTAAATCCATTTTCTTCCAAGTGGCGGCACTATTTAATGGTAACCGCTTCATTGGTACCGCAGTTTACGCGGCTTGGCTGCCGTTGACGGCTTCCATCGGTTTCCAATTCCACGGCAGCAATTCATCCAGCCTGTTGATCTTGTGATCGTGAATGCGGTCGAGAAT
>CAJJBH010000088.1 GCA_905182355.1 uncultured Paracoccaceae bacterium
CACTGCGCGATTGAACATCATGTCTACACTTTCACGAAAGCTCATCTCTTGGGGAACACTCACCTGGCAACTCCTTTTAGGTCACAACGACTCGACTTAACGCCGATCTGTGACAGCAGCATATGACGAGTTGGTTAACAACTGCGAGTTTAAACGCACATTTTTTGAGCTGTTTAAGAAAAACCCTTTCGATTCGTATGATCTGACGCCCGTTAGTTGAAAAGGGCGTCCATTGGTCAGGCGGAGCCCTATTTTCGTCGGAAAACAGAAATTGGTTAAAGGATCGTAAACAATGACCAATGCCTGCCAACATTGTCCTCAATAAATGAAGAACTCCTTACAGTCTCCCCCATCTCGCCAGAATTCGACCACAATTCCCAGTCAAAAACAGCATCGAAGTAGTGGGTTTTTCGTGACCCACCACAAAAATTGGATGGTCCAGAATGTCTGTGCTCAAGTCGAACAAGAACATGCTAAAAAACCGGCTCACACCGAATGAAATGATGTTTATGCTTAAACACTTTGCCCGCAAAGAAGACGGCGCGATGACATTGTTTGCCGTCTTTATGTTCTTAATGATGATCCTTGTTGCGGGCCTTGGTGTCGATTTGATGCGTAACGAAATGGAGCGTACAAAAATACAAAATACGATTGACCGTGCGGTTCTCGCCGCAGCAGACCTTGATCAAACTTTGGATCCAAGTGCCGTTGTCACGGATTACATGGATAAAGCTGGCATTGGCCAACACTTGTCCGAAGTCAACGTGAATGAGGGTCTTAACTTTCGAACCGTCACGGCAACGGCACAAGCAACAACACCCACACAGTTCATGTCGATGTTAGGTGTGGATACCTTGACCTCACCTGCGCGCAGTGGTGCGGAAGAACGGTTTTCAAACGTTGAAATCTCGATGGTTTTGGACATTTCAGGTTCGATGGGCCGCAACAGCAGAATGGGCAACCTGCGTACCGCTGCCAAGACTTTTATCGATCAAGTTATTCGCACAGAAACGGATGATCTAATTTCGGTGTCGCTGGTACCCTACAAAGCGCAAACCAACGCAGGAGAAGCTATTTTTGATGAGTTGAATGCGACCAAACTTCATAGCTATTCGCATTGCATCGACTTTGAACAATCCGATTTTAATAGCACGGGGCTTGATCTGAACAAAGACTACCTGCACATGCAACACTTCGTATCCAGCTATTCCAATTACGGTGGTTCGCCGGTCAACAATCCGGGTTGCCCAAAGCGCAGCTATGAGGAAATCGTGCCGCTTTCACAAAACAAGAACAGCCTGAAAGCGACAATCGACAATTACTCTGCACGTGCGAATACCGCGATCAATCTGGGGATGAAGTGGGGCGTCGCACTTTTGGATCCAAGTTTTCAGCCGATCACCCAAGCTTTGAGACAACAAGGGAAAGTTGATGCTGTTTTCGAAGACCGCCCGTCCAGCTACTCCGACGACGAGACGCTTAAAACAATCATTCTTATGACGGATGGTGTAAATGTTAACACCATTCGTATCCAGCCAAGATACTATGCGAATCCAAACCATTACGTGCACTGGAACTATAATTCCCTGTATCGTTACTTGGACCGTTACGTTAGCAACTACCGTTGGAACGACTGGCGCTACACGAAATACACGTCCTCCCAAGCAGACACGATGTTGAGCAACATTTGCACTGCGGCAAAGGACCAGGGCATTGTTATATGGTCTGTCGGGTTTGAAGTTAGCGATTCCAGTGCAGGTATTATGCGGTCATGTGCCTCTTCCCCTAGCCACTTCTTTCGTGTCGAAGGCGTTGAAATCACCGAAGCATTCAAAGCCATCGCAAGCCAAATCAATCAGTTAAGGTTGATCCAATGATCAGATACATCAAACCCTTCCTCAAAAGGTTTCGGCGCGAAGACGACGGTAATATGACCATTGAATTTGTGCTTGGATTGCCTCTGATCTTTACAATCTTTCTGACAACGGCCGAATTGGGCATATATTCGATGCGCCAGATGTTTCTGGATCGCGGTGTAGACATGGCAATCCGCAACGTGCGTTTGAACACCGGTGCCAACTTAAGCCACTCCGATCTTAGAAAGATGATCTGTGACTTCTCCGGCTTCTTAGAAAATTGTGAAGCTGATGTGAATCTGTCGATGAATCCTATCGACATCCGCACCTACACCGGCCCAACAGGCCAACCAAGCGATTGCCATAACACCTACCCGCCGATTTCACCCCTGCGGAATTTTGTGCACGGTGGCGAGCATCAGATGATGCTTATCGTAGCCTGTTACAAATTTCGTCCAATTTTCCCGACGACCGGTCTGGGCTTTGCTTTTGACGATGTCACTGGTGGAAGTAAGATGTTCGGTTTCTCTGGGTTTGTTCAGGAGCCATCATAATGTTCTATTCAAAACTGCGTAAAGCAATTGCATACTTCAAACGTGACGAAGATGGTTCGATCGCAATTGAAACTGTCATTCTTGTCCCGATGTTGTTTTGGGTTTTCCTTTCAACGCTTTCGATTTTTCATGCTTATCGCCAACACTCGATCAGCCAAAAAGCAGGATACACAATTGGCGACATGATTTCGCGCGAAACCAACCCAATCGACCGAACCTATATGGTTGGGGCGCAAAAGTTGTTGCAGTTTTTAACGCTTGCAGACTTGCAGGACACAACAATTCGTGTGTCTTCAGTCAAGTACAACCTGCCTGACAATAAATACGAAATGAACGGGTCCAAGGTTCAAGGTAATGCCAAGAATGAATTCACCCAGAGCGAAGTCGCCGGACTTACGGGTCGCCTTCCCATTATGAAAGATAACGAACACATCATAGTCGTCGAAACATGGGTCGATTACGATCCACCTTTCGACACGGGTTTAGCGACCCATGACGTTGTGAACTTTGTTTTCACCCGCCCACGGTACACCCCACAGGTCTGTTGGGATCAATGTGGCGGCTGAAGGTCACGCATCGCAATTGTAGCTGCAAGGATTTCGGATATAAATTTGGTTTGATTGCCAGGCGTCATACCGCCAATACCGATCCTGCGTCCTGCACGCCACCAAAGCCCTGGACGCCACGTGTGCGTTCCAGCTGTTTTGGTTTTCAACAAAAATCCGTTTGACGGCTTGAATGCAAAAAAGCCACGATCGATGGATTCAATGTCATCAATTGTGCAGATCAATACGCCAGACGTGTCGCGCAGTTCTGTTGCTGTCATTTCAATAACCGTCGACGTTGCGCGGCGCATCTTGTCCGCAATCCAAAGCGCACCCCCACCCGTCAGCAATAAAATGAACTGCCCCAATACTGCAGGGGGCTGTGTAAAACAAACGTAAATCAGCATCACACCCAAAAGCGTCAGCGACACAATCCCCAAAACCCGTCGCCCCATTGAGGCCGATACCGTCCCGATTACTTCGTCACTCATTGCGCCCGCCCTTGAATTGATACCAATACCGATGGTCGCACTGACCTACGCCAATTACAGGGTCGCCAGCAAGGGCAGGCTGCTAAAAGGGGCTAGCGTTTTGGCACAACCTCGTATCCGCGTTCCTCTGGTTCGTCATCAATCAGTTCCGTTGGAAACCCCGGGGCAGTGACGGACAGACCTGTCGCTTCTTCCAGCCGTTCGATCATACGGTCCGATTGCGCCCGTTCCCCGTACCGCTTTTGACCGTCAGTCATCATTTCAATCATCAGAGGCGACAGCTCAAGCGGGACATTGTTGCGATCAGCAATCGCTTGAAACAACCCAATGTCCTTTTGGATTAGATCCATCGTGAAGTTCACATCCCTATTGCCAGACAAAATAAGTTGGCTTTCTGTTTCATGGACAAAGGAAGTGCCGGACGAAATCGCAATCGCCTCGTAGGTCATGGCCATGTCCATGCCAGCGGCCTTCATCACGGTCAACGCCTCACAAATAGATAGAAGGTTCATTGTTGCCAGATAGTTGGTCATCACCTTTAGGGTCGATGAATTGCCAATCTCGCCAACATGTAAGATGCGGCGGCCCATGTGTGTCAGGATCGGAAGAACCTTGTCAAAGGTGTCGCGGGTACAGCCTGCATAGATCGCAATGTTGCCAGTATCTGCGCGGTGACAGCCGCCTGATACAGGGCAATCGACGGCCTCGCCACCTGCTTCAATCACCAATGCGCTTAGGCGTTTGACTTCCTCTGCGTCCGTGGTGGACATTTCCATCCAGATTTTGCCGGGCGCAACATTGGGCAACATCTCGGTCACAACCGCGTTCGAAGCCGCGGGTGTTGGCAAACAGGTGATTACAGCATCACAAATATGCATCAGGTTGGCCGCGCTTTCGCCGTCTTTGGCGCCTTCAGCAACCTTTTCAGACACAAAATCCGCATTCAGGTCAAAAACGTAAGTATCAACACCGTTGCGGATCAAACTGCCTGCCAGCTTGCCGCCAACATTCCCAAGTCCGATGAAACCTATTTTCACTTTAGCACTCCCATTTGCCCATCAATTCAACAAGCAATTCGACATTTCATTTACGTCTTGTCCATCCTGATTGCGACGCGTTAGCATATCTTTATGAGTTATCCTGAAAGTCACATGAGCGCACGCGACGAAGACGCCGCTGCTGGCATTGAAATCACCAACGAATTTGAACGCTTCACACAGCGCAATGACGTGTTCACCCGCGCGTTTTGGGATGACACGGTTAGGACCAAACAAACTGATGGTTTTTTCGCGTCTTATCGCATGCAGGCAACGCCACGCCGTGGTGACGGTTTTACCCAACGCGATTTTGCACTACGCAATGCATCTTGGTTGATTTCAGATGTGATGACAGATCGACATGCCGATCAGGGGCGGCGCGAAGGGTTTCAAGCCCCTATCAGCTATGACACGCCCATCGCTCCAACGCAGGTTGAAATTGATGATACAGCCGCAATGTCCAAAGAAATTAAACATGTAGCTAAATTTTTTGGCGCTGATCTGTGCGGTATAACCGACATGGATGAAAGGTGGCTTTATGCCAGTAGAATCGATACGCGCGATCTGTCTGAGGCACCAAATGAACTGCCCGAAGGAATGACATCAGTCATCGTTTTGGGACACGAAATGGACGCCGAATTGGTTGCCACTTATCCATCGGCATTGGCGGGCGCTGCAACGGGGCGCGAGTATTCCCATGAGGCATCTGTGGTAATGCAACTGGCCGCCTACGTCCGCAACTTGGGATACGAGGCCGTAGCGTCTATGAATGACACAGCGCTCGTCATCCCCTATGCCGTCAAAGCCGGCTTAGGGGAATACGCGCGAAACCAATTGGTTATCACACCTGAATTTGGTCCGCGGCTACGGTTCTCCAAAATCTTCACCAACATGCCACTGTCGCATGACACACCCGAACCCAAAGGGGTGAAGGCGTTTTGCGACATCTGCACAAAATGTGCGGATGCCTGCCCAGTCAAAGCATTACCTTTTGGCCCACCTCAGGTTGGGGGTAGCAATATCTCAGCCATCAAAGGTGTGCGTAAATGGACATCCGATGCCGAAAAATGTTTCAGCTTTTGGGCCAAAACATCAACAGATTGCGCAATCTGCATGCGGGTCTGCCCGTTCAATCGCGACTTCAAAACTTGGCAACATCGGGCTTGGCTAAAGCTAGCGTTATCTCGGTTTCGCAAGATCGCTCTGTGGCTGGACCGCAAACGCGGCGCACGGGTCAAACCAAGCACATGGTGGGCAGATTAAGCCGCCCTTCTTTTGGCCGAAAATATTCTGGGGGAACGCGCAGCGTGGGGGCAAAGCCCCCTAACCCTTCAAATATCAGCGCAAGCGTTCTTCAGTTTTGGCGTCAAACATCAAAGCACGGTTCGGTTCAAATGTAACGCCCACAGCATCACCTTGCTTGCTGCGCACATCGCCACGTTCTTCCACGACTAATCGGGTGCCATCGCTGGCACGCAAGTAAGCATAAGACACACCGCCCAGCGCTTCGGTCAGTTCAACGATAAGATCGCCGCCTTCAACAATGTTCAGATGTTCGGGACGGACACCCATTGTAACCGCTGTGGTGCCTTGGGCAAACTCTACGGATGATGGTGTAGCAGTGGTGAATGCAGGATGACTCACGTTCGTTCCATCCACGGTGCAGTCTAAAAAGTTCATCGACGGAGACCCAATAAATCCAGCCACAAATTTATTGTCGGGGTTGCGGTACAAATCAAGCGGTGCGCCAACTTGTTCTATTATTCCAGCCCGCAGCACAACAATCTTGTCAGCCATTGTCATAGCTTCAACTTGATCGTGCGTCACATAAATCATCGTCGCGCCGATTTCGTTGTGAAGCCGCGCAATTTCGACACGCATCTCGACACGCAGTTCAGCATCAAGGTTTGACAGCGGTTCGTCGAACAAGAAAACTTCGGGCCCACGCACAATTGCACGGCCAATTGCAACCCGCTGACGTTGTCCACCGGACAGCGCTTTGGGTTTGCGTTTCAGATAATCGCCCAGCTTTAGAATGTCAGAGGCTTTGCCGACTTTTTCTGCCACCACAGCTTTTGGAACGCCGTTCATCTTCAACCCAAAACCCATGTTCTGTTCGACTGTCATATGCGGATAAAGTGCATAGGTTTGAAACACCATCGCAACTCCGCGCAGGGACGGATCAATGTGTGTCACATCACGCCCCCCGATCGACATCGTGCCACCTGTTGTTTCCTCAAGCCCCGCGATCATCCGCAGTAACGTGGACTTCCCGCAACCCGACGGCCCGACAAAAACGCAAAACTCACCGTCTTCAATCTCCAGATTGATCCCGTGGATCACCTGCGTTTCACCGTATTTTTTAACGACATTGTTCAGATTTACACCGGTCATAATTTACCCTGCTTTTATCGTGTGTTGCTTTGAATCCGGAAACCGCCATGCTTGGGCGTCTGCGGAAATTTGAGTGGCGACGTTGGCAAGTTTGGGTGCCAACGCCTCAAGTTCCATTAGTGTTCGTCGCATCGTTGGACCTGTGACAGACAGCGCTCCTAGGACACGTCCCCGGTCGGTTAGAATCGGCATTGCGATGCAAATAATTCCCGGTTCGTGTTCCTCACGGTCAAACGCATAACCACGTTTTTTAATCGCCTCAAGCTCAGCCCGAAGATCAGACGAGGTGGTCAAAGTTGTGTCAGTAAAGCGATGGAACGATTGTTGGGCGATCACCCGCGCCAATTCTTCTTCGGGTAGGTAGGCCATCATCGCCTTGCCTACGCCCGTGCAATAAGCTGGACCAATTTTGCCCGCTTGTGAATACATCTCAACGGGTTCAGCAGCGTTGCGCTTGTCGACATACAAAACTTGTGAGCTGTCCATTTGTGCAAGGTGAACGGTTTCACCCACATCCATACTGAGCTGATCCAAATAACGACGTGCAATCGGCGCAAGCGAACTGTGCGTCCAAGCTGCGTGCGCCAGTCGCACCAGGCGCATCCCCAGCGCATAGGTTTGTCTATCTGGATCATAGCCAAGCATTCCTTGGCTCACCAGCGTTTGAAGGAACCTGTAAAGCGTTGCTTTTGGGAATGTACTGGTTTCTAACAGTTGCCCAAAGCGTACAGGATGCGAAAAAGACGCCACTTGATCAAGGACGTCACATGCTTTTCCAACTGTACCATCACCTGACATGAAATGGCCCTCCCCTGCCCGTTCATATTGACCGCTGTCGCCCCAATTGAGAGGACAGAATTTCCACCCGAAACCCAATGAGTCTGTTGACAACCTATGCGATTCGATGCGTAATTCCAATTAGTAAAACATGGTTTCAAATAATGGAACTAAAAAATACCTACGCTAATGGAAATAGGGAGCTCTCCATGACGTTTAATCTTAAGACAACACTTGCCGCTTTGGCAGCTGGTACAATGCTGGCAGGTCCAGCTTTGGCAGACGGCCACGCCAAACTATCCGGCGAATTGCGCATCATGTCCGACATGTCCAACCCAGCACCACGCGCTGCGATGGAAGGTCTTGCCGCCGAATTTGGCGCGATGCACCCAGACTTGAACATCGAGCTGGAAATCGTTGACCGCGAAGCGTGGAAAACACAGATCCGCAATGCTTTGACCGCCAACGCCCCTGACGTGATCAACTGGTACGCTGCAAACCGCATGGGTCCGTATGTATCAGCTGGCTTGTTCGAAGATATTTCGGACATGTACGAAGACGGCAGCTTGCCAGGTCTAGACGCCGTTAAAGGCGCTATGACTTTGGACGGCAAACAGTGGGGCGTTCCGTACACGTATTACCAATGGGGCATCTATTACCGTGAAGACATGTTCAAAGACCTAGGTTTGGTAGAGCCTGTGACATTCGACGACGAATTGGCAAACTGCCAAAAGATCGTTGATTCCGGCAAGAAATGCTATGCAATCGGCACCAAGTTCCTTTGGACTGCCGGCGGTTGGTTCGACTACATGAACATGCGCACAAACGGTTTCGATTTCCACATGGAACTGGCCCGCGGCGAAGTCGCATGGACAGATGATCGTGTGAAAGAGACATTCGCAAACTGGCGCAAAATCATCGACATGGGTGGCTACATTGACGATCACCAGTCTTACAGCTGGCAGGAAGCTTTGAAGTTTATGACAGATGGCGATGCGGCATCCTATCTGATCGGCAACTTCGCAGTACCACACTTGCGTGAAGCTGGTTTGGACGACACACAAATCGACTTCTACCAGTTCCCAACAATTGCAGACGTGCCACAAGGCGAAGATGCGCCAACCGATACGTTCCACATACCTGCGAACGCATCCAACAAAGACAACGCACGTGCGTTCCTTCAGTTCGTAACATCTGCTGATGTTCAAACGAAACTGAATGGTGGCGATGCACTGGGTCAACTGCCAGTGAATGCAGCGTCTAGCGTTGATGCAGATGAGTTCCTTGAGCAAGGTTTTGAGATGCTTTCAAACAATGCAAAAGGCGGCGTTGCACAGTTCTTTGACCGTGATTTCCCAGCGGAAATGGCATCAATGGGCATGGAAGGCTTGCAAGAATTCATGGTGTTCCCAGACAATTTGGACGACATCTTGGTCCGCTTGGAAGAGGCACGCGGTCGCATCTACAAGTAAGCTTTAGCTTAGCATAATCGAACCTCGCCCAACACTTGGGCGGGGTTCACACAATACCAAATCCATCCGCAAGCTGCTGTTTTACATCGCGCATCTTTTGCATGGGTTGATCACCATAAGGGGAAACACCAGATGACATCCTTAGCGACAGACACCAACACGCCCCACCAAAAGGGCTGGTATCGGCGCAACGAGATCAAGTTGACCCCGTGGCTTTTCCTGTTGCCCGGCATCTTGTTTTTCTCGGTTTACGTGATCGTTCCGATCTTCCAATCCTTCTGGATTTCGTTCCACGAATGGGACGGCTTGGGCGAAAAGGTATTTGTCGGCTTTGACAACTATGAACGCCTTGCCTCAGACCGCAAATTTGAAGTCTCGTTTTGGAACAACCTGAAGTGGCTGTTCATGTATCTGCTCGCGATCCCTGCAGGCCTGTTCATTGCATTGCTCTTAAACCAAAAAGTCTGGGGCATCCGTCTTTACAAATCGATGTTCTTCTTCCCGTTCGTTCTGTCCCAAGTCGTCGTTGGCTTGGTCTTCTCTTGGTTCTATTTGCCACGTGAAGGGCTGTTAAACGCCGTTCTGGTGATGGTGGGTATGGAGCCCGTCAATGTCCTTGGCCATCCAGACACGGCCACCTACGGCATCATCGCTGCAGGCCTTTGGCCACAGACGGCGTACTGCATGATCTTATATCTGACCGGCCTAAATGCCGTTGATCCCGAACAGGTTGAGGCCGCGCGTTTGGACGGTGCGAAAGGGCTGAAAATGCTGTGGTATGTAATCTTGCCACAACTTCGCCCTGCCACATTCATCGCGTTCGTCGTGACCATCATCGGCGCGCTTCGCTCGTTTGATTTGATTTCGGTAATGACCAACGGGGGGCCGTTTGGGTCAACCCGCGTTCTATCATTCTTCATGTTCGAGGAATCATTGTCCGAGTTCGGCTTTCGAATGGGCTATGGCGCAGCGATTGCGGTGGTACTGTTCATGCTGATGCTTTGCTTTATTGGTTATTTCCTTTGGTCGATGTACCAAGAAGAGAAAGGGGCGCACTGATGTTTCCTACACCTATTGAAAAAACGTCCCGCACTTGGCAACTGACATATCAGGCGTTGCTGCCCCTAGCACTGCTGTTGTGGCTTTTGCCACTGATCGCAGTTGCGATGTTCAGCATCAAATCGTCTGCCGATTTTGCTGCTGGCAACTATTGGGGCATGCCAACCTCGTTTGAGCTGTTTAACAATTACGGCAAGGTGTTCTTCGAATCCCAAATGCCGCGCTACATGCTGAATTCATTCTTTATTACGGTGCCGACTGTAATTGGCGCGATTGCCCTTTCATCGATGACCGGTTTTGCCCTTGGCGTGTATAAATTCAAATCCAACTTGTGGATTTTCTTCATGTTTATCGCGGGCAACTTTGTGCCGTTTCAAATCCTGATGGTGCCTGTGCGTGACCTTACAATTGGGCTAGGTATGTATGATACCAAACTAGGTTTGGTCCTGTTCCACATTGCGTTCCAAACGGGATTCTGCACCCTGTTCATGCGTAACTTTATCCGCGCCCTGCCGTTTGAATTGGTCGAGGCTGCGCGTGTCGAAGGCATCGCAGAATGGCGTATTTTCTGGTACATTGTTTTGCCATTGATGAAGCCCGCCTTGGCCGCATTGTCAGTGTTGATCTTCACCTTCATCTGGAACGATTACTTCTGGGCCGTGGTCCTGACCCAAGGGCCAAGTGCGCAACCTGTGACGGCTGGTATCACCAGCTTTAATTCGCAATTCGTTGCGCAATATCATCTAATGAGTGCGGGTTCTATTGTGGCAGCTTTGCCGCCTGTGGCCATGTTCTTCTTGATGCAAAAACACTTCATTGCGGGCCTCACCTTGGGCGCCGTGAAATAACAACTCTACCCCATTCGGATACACGACATGACAAAGATCACCTTTATCGGTGCTGGTTCCACGATCTTTATGAAGAACATCGTAGGCGACGCATTGCTAACCCCTGCCCTCGCGGACAGCCATTTTGCGTTGATGGATATCGATGCGGATCGCTTGACGGAATCCGAAACCTTGGCCCGTGCGATGATCAAAACCGTGGGCACCGGCGCAACTGTCACCACCCATCTGGATCGACGCGAGGCGTTAGATGGCGCTGATTTTGTTGTCACTGCCTTTCAAGTTGGTGGATTTACGCCATGCACCATCACCGATTTCGACATCCCTAAAAACTACGGCCTACGCCAGACCATTGCTGACACGCTTGGCATTGGTGGCATCATGCGCGGCCTGCGCACGGTTCCTGTGTTGTGGAGCATCGCGCAAGACATGGCAGACCTGTGCCCAAACGCGACACTTCTGCAATATGTGAACCCGATGGCGATCAATACTTGGGCCTTGGCCGAACGTTTTCCTGCATTGAAACAGGTTGGTCTGTGCCACTCGGTTCAAAACACCGTTCAGGAATTGGCCCATGATCTGGATATCGATCAAACTTCCATCCGCTACAAAGTCGCTGGCGTAAACCACGTCGCTTTTTTTCTAAGAATTGAGCAGGATATGGGCGGCAAGATGCGTGATTTGTATCCGTCGCTGCAGGACGGTTATGCATCAGGTACCCTGCCCAAAGCACCGCTGTTGATGCCACGTTGTGGCAACAAGGTCCGTTACGAAGTGATGGATCAACTTGGCTATTTCTGCACCGAAAGCTCTGAACATTTTGCAGAATACGTGCCGTGGTTTATCAAAGAGGGCCGCGAGGATTTGATTGAAAAGTTTAACATTCCACTGGATGAATACCCGATGCGCTGCGTTGAGCAGGCTGCAGAGTGGAAAGACCAAGCCGCCGCCATGTTGAGCACCGGCAATGTAGAAGTTGTCAAAAGTCACGAATTCGCCGCCGAGTTGATGAATGCCATCGTCACTGACACGCCTTATGTGATGTATGGCAACCTACCCAACCACGGCCAAATCCCGCAGTTGCCGACAGGTGCGGCGGTTGAAACGCCGTGCTTGGTCGATGCAAATGGCGTTCAGCCAACTGTGATCAACGACATCCCACCACAACTGACGGCCCTGATGCGCACCCAGATTAACGTGCAGGAATTGACAGTCCGTGCGCTTGTCGATGAAAACCCCGAACACATATATCACGCCGCGATGATGGACCCCCATACCGCAGCTGAGTTAGACATGCGTCAAATTCGGTCCATGGTGGATGATCTGCTGATCGCACATGGTGAATGGCTACCAGACTGGACCCGCGGCGCGATAAGGAAACAAGCATGACACAAAACGCAACATTCCACGACATCGCGGGCAAATCCGTTTACATCACGGGCGGCGGATCAGGCATTGGTGCCTCACTGACCGACGGCTTCATGGCCCAAGGCGCAAATGTTGCGTTTATCGGACGTTCAGATGCGTCTGAATTTATAGCCAAGATGAAGGCGAAACACGGGCGTGCCCCGTTGTTTTTGCAAGGTGACATTACCGATACAGAACATCTTCAAGCAATGATGCGCACAGCGGCAAAAGCGCATGGTGGCCTAGACATTCTGGTGAACAACGCAGCCAACGATGATCGTCACACGCTTGACGAAGTGACCCCCGATTATTGGGATTGGATGCAGTCTATCAATCTCAAATCCTATTTCTTTGCCTGCCAAGAAGCAGCGCGTTTGATGAAAGCAAAAGGCGGCGCGATAGTGAACTTTAGCTCTGTAAGTTACATTATGGGGAACGCGGGCTATCCGGCTTACACTTCGGCCAATGCTGGTATTACTGCCCTGTCTCGATCCCTAGCACGAGAATTAGGGCCTGACAAAATTCGTGTAAATGCATTGGCTCCGGGTTGGGTTTTGACCGAAAAGCAGTTGGATAAATGGGCGACACCAGAAGCCTTGGCTGACCATTTAACAAACCAATGTCTTAAAGAACATTTAGCACCCCAAGACATTGTAGACGCCGTGTTATTCTTGTCATCAAACACCAGCCGTATGATGACAGGCCAATGCATGGTCGTTGATGGCGGCGTTGTTGTAACAGGATAGAATGTAATGACTGATAAAGTGACACCAGACTGGATCGCCGCCGATTGGGGCACCACGCATTTGCGCGTTTGGGCGATGCAAGGCGGAACAGTTTTGAACCATGCCGAGTCAGACAACGGCATGGCCAAACTAAAGCGGGATCAGTTCGAAGGCGCGTTGCTGGAGTTGATTGAAGGGTGGCTGAGTTCAGGACCTATGCCCGTAATCACGTGTGGTATGGTTGGCGCACGTCAAGGCTGGGTTGAAGCTCCATACGCCAGTGTACCGTGCAAGCCAGATCACAGCGAACATGCGTTGCCTGTGTGTGTCGATCCACGCCTGCATGTTCGGGTTATTCCGGGTCTAAAGCAGGGTGCCCCCGCTGATGTTATGCGCGGCGAAGAAACCCAAATCACAGGCTTCCTGGCCTTGAACGCAGGTTGGGACGGCGTGATCTGTCTGCCTGGCACACATACCAAGTGGGTCCATGTAAGTGCTGGTGAGGTTGTTAGTTTTCAAACGTTTATGACAGGGGAACAGTTCGGACTATTGTCAGGCTCATCAGTATTGCGTCACTCCGTTGATACCGATGGTTGGGACAAATCCGCTTTTGATGAGGCAATAAACGATAGCCTGTCGCGCCCCGAACGACTGTCTGCCAATTTATTTAATCTACGTGCACGTGACTTGTTGACGGCCCAACCAAAAGAAGTCGCGCGCGCAAGGTTATCCGGCTTGTTGATTGGAGCAGAGCTTGCTGCCGCCCGCCCCTTTTGGCTCGGACAACAGGTCGCCGTAGTGGGTGCAACAGCTTTGTCCCAAATCTATGCCGATGCACTTGCGTCCCAAGGTGTGCCAGCCACAGTTGCAGATGGCGCCCGTATGACTTTGGCTGGTTTGCAGGCCGCCTATCGCCAAGTAAAGGAACCAGCATGAACCGCCCTTTGATCGCCATTTTGCGCGGTATCAAACCCTCTGAAGCGGTCGAGATTGCCGCCGCCCTTTTGGACGCAGGCATTGATCGTATCGAAGTACCAACGAATTCTCCCGATCCGTTTGATAGCATTGGCAAGATCTGTGACGCTTTCGGTGACAGTGCATTGATCGGCGCAGGTACAATTTTAACCACGGACCAAGTTGATCAAGTCGCGGCCGTTGGTGGAAAGCTGATTGTCTCGCCCAATTGCGACCCTGCCGTTATCAAACATACGAAAGCGAATGGTATGCAAAGCTGGCCTGGAGTTTTCACACCAACAGAGGCTTTCAAAGCACTGCAAGCGGGCGCGGATGGTTTGAAACTGTTTCCTGGGTCGATGGCTGGCCCGTCTGGCTTGCAAGCCATGCGCGCAATTTTACCTGTTGGCACGCAAGTGTTCGCTGTCGGCGGCGCTGGCCCCGAGAACTTTGACAAATGGATTGCAGCAAGTGCCGATGGCTTCGGCCTTGGCTCTGCCATCTACAAACCTGGTATGACGGCGAGAGATGTGGGCGTGGCAGCAAAGGCAATCGTCACTGCTTACGACGCAGCAATCGCATGAGCCGTGTTTATGATGACCGCGTCTGTGCATTGGGTGAAGGCCCGTTGTGGCACCCCACCCGTCAACAATTTTTCTGGTTTGACATCGTCGGCAATCGCCTTCTGTCCCATACCGATGCGGGGCCACAGGAATGGCTGTTTGATGAGAACGTATCGGCAGCTGGGTGGGTCGATGATGATACGTTGGTGATCGCGTCCGAAACTGGGCTGTGGCGGTTTTCGCTGGATGATGGCGCTTCCCAATTGGTGGTTCCGTTAGAGGCCGACAATCCTGTGACTCGCTCCAACGACGGTCGCGCTGACCCTTGGGGCGGTTTCTGGATTGGTACGATGGGCAAAAATGCCGAGGCAGATGCAGGCGCGATCTATCGCTTTTATCGTGGCGAATTGCGCCAATTGTATCAACCGATCACAATTTCAAACGCGATGTGTTTTAGCCCCGACCGCCGCTTTGCCTATTTCACGGATACACTGACAAAATTAGTTATGCGCCAACCTTTGGCCGCAGATGATGGTTGGCCCGTTGGTGCGGCTGAGGTCTACCTTGATTTGCGCACTGAGGGTTTGAACCCGGATGGTGCGGTTATTGATGCGGCAGGCAATATGTGGGTTGCCCAATGGGGCGCTTGCCGAATTGCTGTTTATGCGCCCGATTCCACGTTCATAAAGTCGGTGAAATTTGACGCTTTGCAAACCTCTTGTCCTGCTTTTGGTGGTGCGGATTTAACAACGCTTTATTGCACAACCGCCGCTGTCGGTCTGAAGACGGCAACGCTAGAAAAACACCCCAGTAACGGCATGACGTTTTTGTCTGAGAATGCAGGCAAAGGCCAAGCAGAACATCAGGTGATATTATGATCCCGACCCTTGGCGTTTGCTATTATCCCGAACAGTGGGATGAGGCAATGTGGGCCAACGATGCCACCCGGATGGTCGAAACTGGTATCACTTGGGTCAGGATCGCCGAGTTTGCATGGAGTCGTCTAGAGAAAATTGAGGGCCAGTTCACCTTTGAATGGCTGGACCGCGCAATTGCCGTTTTGGCGGACGCTGGATTAAAGGTTGTGATGTGCACGCCCACAGCCACGCCGCCGCGTTGGATGATCGACAAACACCCCGACATGTTGGCGGTGGATGCAGATGGTAACCCACGTAAGTTTGGATCACGGCGCCATTATTGTTTTAGCCATCAGGGTTATATCGACGACTGTGTGCGTATCACTCAAGTGCTAGCGGATCGCTATGGCGCTGACCCACGAGTTCACGCGTGGCAGATCGACAATGAATATGGCTGTCACGATACGATCGTTAGCTACTCTGATGTGGCGCGTGTGGCGTTTCAAAGTTGGCTTGCGCAACGCTACATCGATGTTGATGCGCTCAATACCGCTTGGGGCAACGTCTTTTGGTCGATGGAATATGATCGTTTTGATCACATTGATTTGCCTAATCTGACCGTCACTGAACCAAACCCCGCGCATGTAATGGCGTTTCGACGTTTTAGTTCGGATCAGGTGGTTTCGTTCAATCGGGCACAGGTTGATGTTTTACGCGCAGCGACCGATGTGCCGTTGATCCACAATTATATGGGACGCATTCTGGATTTTGATCACTTCGAGGTCGGTGAAGATCTTGATATCGCATCATGGGATAGTTATCCGATTGGATTCTTATCAGACCGGCTGGAAGGGTCCGACGCACACAAAACCGCGTTTTTGCAGCAGGGCGATCCTGACATGCAGGCCTTCCATCACGACCTATACCGCGCGGTTGGCAAAGGCCGTTGGTGGGTGATGGAGCAGCAACCGGGTCCGGTAAATTGGGCCCCCTACAACCCTGCCCCATTGGACGGAATGGTCAGGTTGTGGAGCTGGGAAGCAATTGCGCATGGGGCCGAAGTTGTCAGTTATTTCCGTTGGCGTCAGGCCCCCGTTGCTCAAGAGCAGATGCACGCGGGTCTACTTCGCCCAGATGATACGCCCGCGGTTGGGATGGCCGAGGCAGCACAAGTTGGTCGTGAAATTACAGCGTTAGGACCGTTGGTTCAGAAGCAGGCTGACGTTGCATTGATCTTTGATTACCCGTCTGATTGGGCATGGAGCACCATGCCGCAGGGTGCCGATTTTGATTACTTTCGCTTGATGTTTTCTGCCTACCGCGCATTGCGCCGTGCGGGCCAGTCGGTGGACATATTGCCAAGCACAGCGCGGACCTTTGATGGGTACAAACTGATTTTAGCGCCTGGCTTAGCTAATACCGATCCAACTTTGATGGATGCCTTGGCAAACACAACGGGCTTGGCCGTTTTGGGACCACGCACCGCAACGGTAACGGACGAGCTGGGCATTCCAAAGCTGTCGCAGCCCGTTGTCGCAAATCTAAACATCGAAATTGAATTAAGCGAAAGCTTTCCGCCCACTCATCATCGCACTGTAAAAGGTGGCGGTTGCGTCGTGCACTGGATGGAAAAGCTTCGTGGACCAGCCCCCGTTTTGATGGAAACCACACACCACGGCGCGGCATTGGTTGGCGCTGATGGACTGTGGTATCTGGGCGGCTGGCCTGATCGGGAAATGTGGGATCGCTTAGTGGCAGTGGCAGCGGATAAGGTCGGCATTGCAACTACGCTGTTGCCCGACGGACTGCGCCTGCGAACAGCTGGAAAGTACACCTTTGCGTTCAACTATTCCGCACACAGCGTTGACTGGGATGGTCAGACGTTTGCGGCCTGTTCCGTCGCATTATGGACCGATGGTAATCGCGTTTGGTAAATGGATTAAAGATCCATTTACCAAACGCACGACAAGCCATTGATCACGTCCTGCTGTTCTCAAACGCGGTCCATGCTTTTTCGAACATGTCAAAATCGAAACCATCTTTGCGGGCCGGCTCCAGGATCAGGTGTTCGGTGGACAGAAGTTTATCAATTGAGTGCTCTAAAACGTCGATCACATCAACGGGGATCACAACCGCGCCATGACGATCCGCGTGGATTAGATCACCTTCTGCGACCTGCATCCCAAAGACTTCAACAGGTGTACCAATCTCTTTAACGTGCACAAAACCGTGGCTTGGCCCAATTGATCCAGCAATCACAGGATACCCTTCTGGCACATCACCAAGGTCTCGCATGACACCATTGGTAAGGGTGCCAGACAGGCCAAAACCCTTATGAATGGTCGTGTTCACCTCGCCCCAATAGGCACCAATGCAATCAGGGAAATCCGAATCTTCAACCACCGCAACGGCAGGCATGGGCGCGTCGGACATATGTTTATAATAGGCCATACGCCGCTTTTTGATCACATCAGAGGCCTCTGATGGGGGATTAACAGCCGCAATTTTTGCAGTTCGTGCAAAACCTACGATTGCAGGTTCGTCAGGTGCGCTACACAACATTGTACCACGGGTAAACGCATCAAACCCGCGTTTACCTTGCGCCACTTCGATAGCATTGCAGACGGTTGGCGTATCTACCGATTGCAGCTTCTTAAGCAAAGAAGGTGTCATTAACTTCATCCTTTGACCAAAGCAGCACCTGTCGACAGGCTGGTCAGTTTCGCATAAGCGATATCGGGATCAACCG
This sequence comes from uncultured Paracoccaceae bacterium, assembly GCA_905182355.1. Classification (GTDB taxonomy): domain Bacteria; phylum Pseudomonadota; class Alphaproteobacteria; order Rhodobacterales; family Rhodobacteraceae; genus Ascidiaceihabitans. The sequence continues at coordinate 18,286 of CAJJBH010000088.1, forward strand.
CGCCAAAACCCGCAAACGTCCCAAAGCCGCAATCTGATCCGGCAACCACACGATCAGTGCCGACAATACCAGTAAAGCGTTCGATACGTTGCGCCACAAGTTCGGGATGTTCGACAAAGTTCGTGGTTGTATCCACAACACCCGGAACCAGAACCTTGTTATCTGGAATTTCAGATTTTCGGTCACGAAAGACAGTCCATTCATGGGCGTGGCGCGGGTTGGATGTTTCAAACAAAAGGTACTGCGCCTTGGCGGACATCAGCGTAGAAAACACCTTGTCCATCGGGATGTCGCAGCAATGCGGTCCTTCGTAATTTCCCCAGCAAATGTGGATGCGCACCTTGTCTTCCGGGATGTTTTCAAGCGCATGATTTAGCGCCTCTACATGGCTGGCGGCGACCTTTAGAAATTCGTCGTCCGTAAGTTCCTGAAACAGCATGTGTCGCGACAGGGCAAGATCAGGACAATCCAATTGCAGATCAAGACCAGAAGCCACAATCGTTTCATATTCAGTGCGCATCGCATCAGCGAGTGAGGCCAAATACGCCTCACGTGTTTTGTAGAAATCGTTTTGCAGGAATAAGGAGATAACACCGGGTGATGCAGCATTCATAAACCCGCGCTGAACTCCATGATTGGTCATCGCCCCTTTGAGGTTCGCAATGTCTTTTTTCAACTCATCCTGACCTTTGGACTTTACTTCACCTGTGCACATTGGTCGCGCGTATTGTGGTGTTCCACCATCATCAGCGAGCCGCTTTAAGAACCCCGGAAACATCTTCAGGTCTGCGGGCGCGTTACGTGGACTGTCACCTGAAAAACCAGTGTAACGGTCTTTGACATATGTAGCATACGAGATTTTTGACGTCTCACCATCGCTTACAATATCGATTCCAGCCTTTGCCTGTTTCCCCACGGTTTCGTCAACAGCAGCGGTCATGGCGGCGTCAAATGCAGCTTGATCATAGGGTTTCCCAGTTTCGCGGGCAAAGATGAAGTCCACAACTTCTTGTGTGCGTGGCAGGCTGCCGACGTGTGATGTAAGGATTTTTGACATTATATAATCTTTCGTAAAGTTATCTACCTGACCAAGTTGGCCCTGCAGGATCATCATTTGAAACCACACGGTATAGGCTGGATTCACCAGTCATTGATGGATCAAGCTTGTGCGCAAACCCTGATGGCAAAAGGCAAGTATCTCCGGGGTTTAGGGTCGCGGTGCCACCTTCCCACGACAGTTTCCAATGGCCACGCATTGGCATTAAGACAACGTTTTGATCGATTGTAATCGTTTCATCCTTCAATGAACCACGCGTCAAAAACTCGACGTCGAAACCCGGCTTGTCGGGCAAGATTGCGTCTGAGCCAATCACCTTTGCCGGTGATTTTCCTCCAAGACCCATAAGATCAAGATAGCGTGCAACATGGCGCGGGATCACTTCAATCGCGGTGGGTTCAGGCATCGTTTTCAGAGCAGCATCGGACAGCACAGGCATTGGTTTTACGCCAGCGGGCAACGACGCACCTTTTTTTGTGTCGTAAAGTTTGCCGTTTTCGCCCAATACCAATCCGTGTTCTGCAGCATCTTGGATTACTTGCGGTGCCCATGTGACCCCGCCGCCAGCATCATCGCCACCAAGGACGGCCATGATCATTCCATAATCGATACCAATATTCTCAAACCCACGAAAAATGCCCGTTGGAATGTTGATGATATCGCCCTCCTCCAACGTCACTTCACCCGCGTCACCCCAGCGTCCCCAAAAGAAACGCCAGCGGCCTTTTAGGACAAAAAACACCTCAGCTGTGGTGTGGCTGTGCAAAGAATTGCGGCAACGCGGCGGTTGCCCTGCTGCACCGATGTTGAAGCCCGGAGTATCGTTGATATGGACATGCTGGTCCGCGCTTTCGCTAACGCCACCCCCAATGATCGTGAAGTTTTCCTTTTGATCGCTACCCGGCGTATGAGCGTCAATAAATGCAGTTTTACATGGGATCAGGTCGCCGTAGCGAACAATCCGTTTTTCCATTTCTACTGGTGTCATCGAATTACCCTGTCTTTAACGCGATCTGTTTCCAGATCGATGTTTCATCAAATAATGTATATTCACGACGGATGCCCCACGGCCCAAATTCAACATGGCTGACGCCCATAACGTGCACTTCTGCACCTGATGGTTTGCCAAATGCACCCCAGCCATCGTGTTTGCCTGTCAGGCTCCACCGAATGGCGGCGCGGGGTGACATCATTGGGTCTTCGCGTCCGATTTGATGGTCGATTGAAAAGGTAGCCGACGGGAAAGACGCGCGTAGTCCAACCCAGAAATCATCAACACCATCCGTTGATACCAGTTCTTGACCGCCGGGGTAAAAGCCGCTGACGGCGCGATCATATTCAGCCGGGATAACGGCAAGGTCAGCCCCCATGATCCGGTTCAGAACGTCGGCGTATTTCACGCCCCATGCGTTGTCGTTGCCGCGTCCAGTATAAGGACCAACTTTGTCGATTGAAGGGTGGAACGGTTGCACGCAATTTTCTGCCCCCCCTTCGCGTTCGATCAGATCTATTGCATATTCCTTTGGATCCCAACCCAACTGGCGCACGACGGCTCCTTGATCACGGATCAACCATTCATCGTTGATTTGATTGTTGATCGCATGACAATCCGCGATGATCCGGTAGCGCAGTTTGGTGCCAGTGGCTTTTCCATAGACACCATCCCCAAGGTGGGTCGCGGTGGACAAAATACGGTGCGAGGACAACATGCCGTCTTCGGGTGTGCCCGACCAAATGACGTCTTCGCCCAGCAACCGCCGATCAGGAAATTCCGCCAGCGTCGACATCGTGGCCCCGATAACGCCAGCGTTCCCGAACACGATCGAACCCGGCGAGCGTACAGGAATATCTTGTGCATAATAATGGTGCAGCGTAGCAAGGCCGCGCTGTTCCCAAATCTCGTTTGTGATACCCAAAATGTAGTCGGGGAAGTCGGTAAAGCGATCTGAAAAACCCTTCATAAGGTCCATCCTTTCGGTATTTTGGCTGAACTGCGAATGACCAAAGGGCTATCCACTTTGATGTGTTTGGCGGGGGATGAGGGATTTCTGATCTTATCCAACATCAAAGATACCGTTTCTTGGACCATCACGTTGGCGCGTTGGCGCACGGTTGTGAGATCATAGGCAGCCCATGCAGCGGGTGGCACATCATCGTAACCAATCACGCTCACGTCTTGCGGCACCCGCAAGCCAAGCTCACTACGCAGCACGTCCATGACGGCGAATGCCATGTGATCAGTGGCTATGAACACGGCGTCTGGATGTTCTGGTTTGCAAAACATCTTGCGCGCCACCTCTTTGGCCTGTTCGGCATTAAATTCACCTAAAGCGTGGGCGGCGAGGGATTTACCTGCTGCAGACAACCCTGCACGAAATCCGGCTTCGCGGTCACGTTGGGTTGATGCCCCTTCCCAACCACCAATGTAGGCGATCCGCTTGTGATTACCCGCAACAAAGAATTCCGCGACGGATTTGCCACCTGCGAAGTTGTTGGAGGTCACGGCCGAATGTGCTGCGGTTTCTTGGGACCGGTTGAACAATACAACTGGCACGCCTGCTGCTTCACACCGTGCGGTAAGATCGCTTGAAATACCAACGCTGGCGGTGATAATCCCGTCCACTTGATAATCAAGCAATTCGTCGATGACTTGGTCTGTCGATTGACTGTCATTGGACGCCATAAAGACCAGAACGTGATAGCCCTGGGCCTGCAACGCGTTCGACAACTTTTCCAAAGCAACTGGGTAAAAGTAGTTGTCGAGGTAGGCGACAACTAAGCCAATGATCCGGCTTTTCCCTGTGATCAAAGACCGCGCTAAAATGTTTGGCCGATAGCCAAGCTCCATCGCGGCGGCCCGTACTTTGAGCGTGGTTTTTGGGCTCGCGGATGCGCCAGGTGTAAAGACGCGGCTGACAGCCGATTGGCTAACCCCTGCCTTTGCCGCAACCTGTAATGATGTGATCCGATCAGCCATCAACCCGCAGTCCAACCCCCGTCCACAATCATGTGAGTTCCAGTAACCAAGCTTGAGGCATCTGAAGCAAGGTAAAGTGCCGCACCCATGATATCTTCAACCTCGCCCATACGGCCCAGTTTGATTTTGTCTTTGATCCATTCGGATCGCACTGGATCGTCTAATGTCGCTTTGGTCAGCGGGGTACGAATGAAAGTTGGGCAAATCGTGTTGATGCGGATGCCAAGCGGCCCCCATTCAATAGCCATGCTTTTGACCATTCCTTCAAGCGCGTGCTTGGACGCGCAATAAACCGTGCGATCAATGCCACCGACGTGGCCCATTTGCGACGAGATATGAATAATAGATCCGTTGGTATTTGCCACTTTCATCGCCTGCGCTGCATATGCTGACAGGAAATAGGCAGAGCGCAGATTGACGTTCATTACTTCATCAAAATCAGTTGGCAATGTTTCGAGTGCTGGCATATGTCGTGCCATGCCCGCAGAGTTTATGATGATATCAAAAGGGTCCTGAAGTGCAGATTTTAACGCTTCTAGGTCCGCCTGATCCAAAACCAACGCTTGCGCGTTCCACCCCTTTGCAATCATAGCATCAACAGTTTCTGTCAAGCGATCTGCGCCGCGTGCAGCACAGACAACGGATGCGCCGGCTTCTGCCATCGCCACAGCGCAGGCTTGACCGATCCCTGATGAGGCCCCAGTGACCAATGCGCGCTTTCCCTTTAGTGAAAACAACGGTGTCGATGGCAATATCATTCGATCGCTCCAATTGGGAAGCTTAACGCCCCCATGTTCCGCGCTTTGTTGAATTCGCGTAAACGCGCAAACACATCGATGCCCAATTGATGATAGACATCTAATAGGTCAACCATAACCCAGTTCTCGCGAATTTTGTCGCCGTCCAGCCGCCAGAAATCCAAGGACTTCATAGTTATTTTTTGACCGGTTGGGGCGATGCCCAACCAGCCCGACCCTGTTACCGTTTGCACCATGTCCGGCCAGCCTGTTACGGCCACATAATCACCCTCGGCAAAGAAGTGGAATGTCGTTTCATCAGGGAACTGCCCGCGATCAGGCATGGCGTTCAGAAACGGAATTTGGTGCCAATTGCGAAAACCCAAAATACCACGTGCCGTGCCAATCCCCGCTGGCCCATACCATGTCATTTTTGGATGCCAGAACCGTTCTAGTTCCATCGCCTCGACAGGTTCAGCGGGGTGGCGGGTCAAGGCAGTCAGCATGTTCAACACATGCTGTTGGCAGAACGCGCTGCGTTCAACTTGACCTGTCGCATCAATTAATCCGTCTTGAGTGATCGGCCCCGGCGTATGCCATTCACGACCCAAGCTAGGGGCCATTGGCCACGCGTTTGCCTGCATCATCAACTCTGGGATATCCCAAATTGCTTGGACCTCGGTCACCTGACCATCCACCACACAGTAAAATTCGTGGAACCGCATGTGGGCAAGGTGCCCCGTTGGTGGAATATCAAGAAACGGGGTTGCAAACGTTCCTATGTACGATCCACAGCATCCAACCCAATCGTCCCCATCAGGTGTCTGGCCGCTGACATAAATGGTGTCTCGTCGTTCAACGTCTGGCATAGCTTTAACTAAAGGGGCAAAGCACTGATCATAGAAGGCATCTGCTGTCAGATCACCAAACGGGTGGCACATGTGGATGACAGCATCTGGCGTCAGAAGCGCCTTGAGTTCGTCGCGCACATTTGCGCCCGCGAAGTCACGCAGCGCCGCCAAAAACGGTTGCAGCGTTGCTTGATTTTGTAGGGCGATGTTCATTTAATTACTGGGTTCGCGGTAAGGCGCGCCAGTACCATAAGGCACGTTGATCCCGCCGTAGCGACGAACACGAATGTTGCATTGTTCAGCATGACCCACAAATCCTTCAAGCATACAAAGACGACTGCCATATTCGCCAACAAGCGTTGCAGCCTCGTCTGTGGTGATCTTTTGATAAGAATGGGTCTTGAGGAATTTTCCAACCCAAAGGCCACCTGTATAGCGGCCCGCTTTTTTGGTAGGCAGCGTGTGGTTGGTGCCAATTACCTTATCGCCGTTTGATACGTTGGTGCGTGCCCCAAGGAACAGCGCTCCGTAACAAGTCATGTGCTCAAGAAACCAGTCATCACGGTCTGTCATGACCTGAACGTGTTCCGAGGCAATATCATCAGCAACAGCCAGCATCTCATCATAGGTGTCGCACAGGATAACTTCGCCATAATCTGCCCAACTGACCGACGCGGTGTCGGCTGTTGGCAGGATCGTCAGGATACGGTCAATTTCGCGCAATGTGCCTTCCGCCAGCTTGCGGGAGTTGGTCAGCAAAACAGCAGGGCTATTGTAGCCATGTTCGGCTTGGCCCAATAAATCCGTCGCACAAAGTTCACCATCAACTGTGTCGTCTGCAATTACCATTGTTTCGGTTGGACCTGCGAACAAATCAATGCCAACGCGGCCAAACAACTGGCGTTTGGCTTCGGCCACAAATGCGTTGCCGGGACCCACAAGCATATGAACCGGCGCTAACGTTTCGGTACCAATCGCCATCGCGCCGACGGCTTGAATGCCGCCCATCACATAAATCTCGTGTGCGCCGCCAAGGTGCATGGCGGCGATTACGGCCGCGTTTGGCTTGCCTTTAAAAGGCGGGGTGCAGGCCACGATGCGCGGTACTTTTGCGACAGTGGCAGTTGCCACGGACATATGAGCAGAAGCAACCATCGGGAATTTTCCACCGGGAACGTAACAGCCGACCGACTGAACGGGGATATTTTTGTGACCCAAAATGACACCGGGCATAGTTTCAACTTCGATGTCTAACATGCTGTCGCGTTGAGCTTGAGCGAAGTTGCGCACTTGTTCTTGGGCAAATTTAATATCGGCCAATTCACGTCCTGTGAGCGAGGAAATGAGATCTGCGATTTCTTGTTCAGACAACTTGAAGGAAGCGGGCGTGTAGTTGTCAAACTTCGCTGACAAATCCCGCACGGCAGCGTCGCCACGAAGTTCGATGTCTTTCAATGTCGCTTCAACAACAGCCTTAGTTTTGGCATCATCTTCGGCACGTTCCGCATCGGGTTTGCCACGCTTAAGGTATTCTACGGTCATCAATCGATCCCTGATGTTGATGTTGGTTCGGGTGGTCTTTTTTCGCCGCGGTCATAAGCTTCCCAGCCGTGGCCGTTAAAAACATCCACGCCCAGTTGGGCAAGGACATGGGGGAAATCAACCATCACATAGTTGTCGACAATCTTGCCATCCATAACTTTCCAGAAATCCATATAGCGAATTTCGACGCGTTTTCCTGTGGCATCTACACCCATGAAATTGCCAGAATGCAGCGCCTCTTGCCGCCCAAAGGCCGCGGCCCATTCGCCCATGTAAAGGCGGGCCTCATCCACGCAAACTTTGTCGGAAAACGCGGCTTGGAATGGTTTTTGCCAGTTGTCTTGGAATTCCTTGATGCCCTCTTTCGTTCCACAACCAGCGTTGCCCATCCAGTTAAAGCCTTGGCTAAAAAATTCGCCAATATCCACAATGCGGTGGTCATTCAGGCCATCAACCATACCTTCGATAACCGCACGGGTCTCTTCGGTCTTCGACATGTCAGTATCACGCGATAGTGTCGCTTGTTCCGGGCGTGCTCCACTCATCCTTTGACTGCTCCTGCTGTTAGGCCGCTGACGATTTGGCGTTGGAAAAATAGGATCAAAACAAACAATGGCGCAGTTGCAGACACAACGGCGGCCACAGCAAACATCACGTTGCCTTCGGTTTGTGTGGTTCCAAGAAAGCTGGCAATCTTCGGTATCATTGTTTGGTTTGCTTGGCTTAGCAATGTAGCGGTGACCGTGAAGTCGTTATAGGCCAGTAAGAAAGAAAACAGACCCGTGGTCACCACACCCGGCCACATCACTGGAACGATCACATGGCGGAATGCTTGGAACCGTGTGCAGCCGTCAACCATCGCGCTTTCATCTAGATCTTTAGGGATGTTCAGGAAAAAACTGTGCAACATCCATAATGTGAACGGTTGGTTAATCGCAACCAACACGACAATGGTTGTGGGCAGATGACCCCAAAGATTCCATTCGAAAAACGGCAGCAAATAACCGGAAACAAGAGTGATATGCGGCATCGCGCGGAACACCAGTGCAAGCATCAAAAGATAGAACGCATATTTCTTACCAGAACGTGCAAGCGCGTAACCCCCAAGCGTGCCGAGCGTAAGCGAGATTATGACAACAGTCACCACAATGACGACGGTGTTCAGAGCGGCCAGCCAAAATTCTTTGGTGACCCAGGCGCCGTAGTACCCTTTGCCCGTAAATGCGGCCCCTGTTTCGATTTGGGTTCGCACGCCGCTGATCGCATTGGTCCAATCCGATTTCGAAAAAAAGTCACCTTGAACCTTAAACGATCCCCAAAGGGTCCAAAGGAATGGGAAACCAGCCGCTACGATCCAGACCATAACAAGGCCCCAAATAACAATGTTCAAAACTGGAGAACGGCGATGAACGATATCAGACATCAAACCACCTTCTGATTGAAATCGCGCCATGTGCGGATTAGGACAGGGATAAGCAGAATGCCAACCCCAAGGATCGTCAGGACTGACGTAGCGCCAGCAGAACCGAAAAACTGGCTCTCGTTTCCGACCAAATCATTGTAGATAATAAATGACAACGATGTGGCACTTGCTTGCGCAGAAAAGCTGATGATTGGTTCCAGGACACGGAAATTGTCCATCAGTTGGATCAATGAAATAAAGATTGTAAGTGGCATCAGGTGAGGGAGCACGACGTAACGCGTACGCTCCCAACGCGAGGCACCATCAATCATTGCAGCTTCCATAGTGTCTGCAGGCACAGTTTGAAGTCCTGCATAAAAGACGATGAACGCGAAGGGAGCAGAGTGCCAAACGCCGTAGACCATCAACATCATCCAAGTGAGTGTTGGGGAGGCCTTGAGCGACAAATTAGGATCATCAAAGGCCCACTGCAATGTCGAGCCTATTATGCCGTTGGCATCGATCATCCAAAACAAGATCAACGCACCAATCAGAGGCGTCACAATCATCGGCAAGAGTGAGATAAAGATCGTTGGCCCCTTGATCGCTTTGGGTAGAGTGTTAACCCCCAGCGCAATCATGAACCCAAAGATGATCACCAGCGGCGTCACAACAAAGGTATAGGTCAACGTAAATGCCAGTGCGCGGTAAAACGGTAGATTGTAAGCTTTGGACATAAAATCAAAAAGACCCGTGCTGGACTGCCACGCCTCCCCAATTTCAGTGAAAGCTAGATGATTCCGGTTGGTATACGTGCCAAAACCGTTGAACTGGCCCAAGGGGCGCGCGTCTTTCAGTTTGACCGTTTCTTCAACGTCAACTTGTAATTCTTGTTTGCAACCAAAGGGGCCGCAGTTTTCAACTTCGATCATGATCGCCTCGTGTTCGATATGAAACGACTGGATCGCAACCGAGATGATCGGCAAAGCAATGAACAATGTCATCGCGAATAGCGAAGGCAATATAAACCAAAAGAAGGTGTGGTTTTTCATCAGGTTCGCCTAGCAGTTAAGGGGACATGGAAAAGGAAATGGAAGGGGACAACGCGCCCCCTTCCAATCATGACTTTACTTCAAGAAGCCTTGCTCTTTTGCCGCTGCGGTATAAGCCGCTTCGACATCAGACAATGCCTGCTCTGCACTTTCGGAACCTTGGAGGAAATCAGTGATTTCCGCGCCAAGCGCCGTGTGCAACGCGCCCATAAATGGGACCATCGGGTAAGGTGCTGCGCCGCCAGCTGCTGTGCCGGAAACTCCTGCGGATGCCGCGCTTGGGACATAGCCCTCGACCAACCATACGGCCGCGTCGTTATTCGCCATGACAACATCCGTAGTGATACCGTTCATCAGTGCAACAAACGTGGCTTCTGCATCTTCGTCAGAAACGTTTGCAGAGATCGCGATACCGTCCCACCACAATGTGGAGGCTGGACGTGCACCGTTGCCCCATGTTGGTGCCGCAGATAAGATCGTACCAGATACAACTTCGGCTGTTGAACCTTCATCATCCAAAACAGCGCCACCACGTGAGCCCCACATGGTCGCCATCGCAAGATTGCCCGCTTCCCATTCTGCTTGGGTCGCGTTCGAGTCATAAGTTAGGTAATCAGGGTTGGAGTATGCCACCAATGATTTCAGCATTTCCAACGTGGCAACGCCATGCTCGTTGTTGACGGATGCTTCGGCGGTGCCCGCTTTGAAAAAGTCAGCGCCTGTGCCCATATACATGTTCACAAACTCTTCGGCCAGATTCCAGCCTGCTTTCGTGTTCAAGGCAACTGGGTATTCCATCAGGCCCGCAGAGCGCACTTTTTCTGCCGCCGCAAGAACGTCTTCGTATGTTGCTGGAACACCTTCAACACCGGCTTCTGCCAACACATCTGTGCGTGTGAACAAGTGCTGCGCGTTCGCCATGAAGGCCACGGCCATCACTTTACCGTTGATTGTGATCAGCTGGCTTTTGTTCAAACCTGCACCATGCTTGGCAACAAGATCATCGATGGAACGAACTAAACCATCGTTCATCAAAGTAACTAAGGTCGAGTTGGTCACGATGACCGATGCGTACTGTGCCGGATTGGCTGTAAGGGCCGCAACCATGATGTCTTTGTGGTCTTTGGTGAGGTTCGCTTGGACTGTCACATTGCCGTCTGCGCATTCGTTTGCGGCTGCAACAACCGCTTGGATTGCTGGAAAATCATTGGATAGAACGCTGACGTTGCCTGCGGAAATTCCGCAACCTGCAATGGCTGTGCTGCCCATGAGTGCGAAGGCACCTGCGAATGTAATTGTTTTTAGAAACATGTGTTTCTCCCTATTTTCTCATTGAGATGCGCCTTGCAGGATCGCATCTTGGTTCCGTCCCTTTGTTGGGATTTTTAAAGGGGGTTAATCCCCAATTCGCGCACCTGTTTTTGCATCAAACAAATGGCAAATATCGTTCGGTACTGAGATGCGAACCATGTCGCCGATCTGTACGCGGTAATCTTTGGCCGCTTTGACGGACACCAGTTCACCGTTCACTTTGACCGTGATCATGGTGGCATCGCCTAGCAGTTCCATCGTGTAGACCGCTGCGTGGATTTCGCCGCCTGTCTCAACAATTGACGCATCTTCAGCCCGAAAGCCAAGTTGAACCTCACCGTCACCAACGTTCATGCCCGTCAGCTTCAAATGGTCCGCCTCAAACGTGCCACCGGTCACCAAACTTGTGACCAAGTTCATAGCGGGAGAGCCGATAAAGCTGGCAACAAACGCATTGGCCGGCTTGTCATAGATGTCGGTCGGGCTGCCAACTTGCTGCACAATCCCAGCTTTCATCACCACGACACGGTCGGCCAAAGTCATCGCCTCGATCTGATCGTGGGTCACGTAGATCGTTGTTACCTTCAATTCATGACTTAGATTCTTAATCTGGGCGCGGGTCGACACACGCAGTTTAGCATCCAAATTTGACAGCGGCTCGTCCATCAAAAAGACGTTAGGTTCGCGGACGATCGCACGGGCCAAAGCGACACGTTGGCGTTGTCCGCCAGACAATTCAGCGGGTTTACGGTGTAGGAATTCGTCCAACTCTACCAACGCTGAGGCGCGCATCACACGATCATTGTGTTCTGCCACGGGAATTTTTCGAACCTTCAAGGGGAAACGGATATTCTCGTACACGTTCATGTTTGGATAAAGCGCATAGGATTGGAATACCATTGCGACATCGCGGTCTTTGGGATCAAGATCATTAACACGTTTGCCGTCGATCAAAATATCGCCACCCGTTACATCCTCAAGCCCCGCTATCATGCGCATGGTCGTGGTCTTGCCACAGCCTGATGGTCCGAGCAGCACAAGAAATTCCTGATCCGCGATGGTGAGATTGAAATCTTTAACCCCGACAAAATCGCCCCAGCGCTTTGATAGATTACGCAATTGAATTTCGGCCATATTGTTCCCTAGGGTGATCGTGAGTTACTTTTGCATACGCTTGCAAAAAGCATAGACTTCTGTTGGGCAGTCCTGCAAGATTATTTTTCAACCACCGCGAAAATCAATCGCCAAACGACCCTAAGCACTTAAGTTTATGCGAAAATAAGGATACAAAATGTCGGGCTTCCAAGATGAAAAACGCATTGTTCGGGAATATTATGACGCGTTGGATGCCTCACCTACGTCAGGAATCACCCAAACGCTGAAGAACCACACCGCCGAAAATTACACGTGGCGGGCCTTTCATCCGTTCGGTTTGCAAACCAATGTGGAACAAGTGTCCGATCTGTTTTGGCAGCCGTTCCGCACGGCAGTGACAAGCGTTCAGCGGCGCATGGATGTCTTTTTCGCAGGCAATAATTTCATTGACGGTGGCGGATCAGTCTGGGTCTGTTCAATGGGTCACTTGATGGGCCTTTTTGACAAACCATGGCTTGGCATCCAACCCACCCAAAAAATGGCCATGCTACGCTATGCAGAATTTCACAAAGTTGTGGACGGGAAGATTGCTGAAACTGCGTTTTACTTCGACATACCCCACTTCATGATCCAAGCTGGCTATACCCCATTTGCCGACCCAACTGCAGCACACATGATACAGCCTGGCCCTGCGCCACACGATGCATTGTTGTTCGACGATGCTGACCCCGCTGAGGGGCAAAAAACGTTGGATGTGATGCATACAATGATTGACGATGTGGGACAATGGAAACTGGGTCTACCTTTGGAGGAAGAGCTGGCGCGCAGTTGGCACGACGATATGATTTGGTGGGGGCCTGCTGGCATCGGCGCGACCTACACAATTGAACGCTATGCCAAACAGCACTCCGGTCCATTTCGTTCTGGCTTAAGCGGACGTTCTGGGACCGGCCACATTGCAAGGATTGCCGAAGGTCAATACAGCGGTTTTTTTGGGTGGCCCAACTTTACCGCCAAACCCACAGGTGGTTTCATGGGGCTACCGCCAAGTGATAAAGATTGCGAATTTCGGGTGATCGACGTCTATCGACGCGAGGGGGACAAGCTGAAAGAAAATTGGGTATTTATAGATATACTGCATTTCTTTAACCAGATGGGCATAGACATTTTGGGTGATCTTAAAGGCTCTGCAAAATGAACTTTATTGATGCACATCATCACCTTTGGGACCTTGATACTGTAGAATACCCGTGGCTAAACGCTAAAGGCGTAACACGCTTCTTTGGTGATCCAGCGCCAATCCAGCGCAATTACCTTTTGGATGAGTTTCGGGGCGAAGCATCACCACATGGCTTTACAGGTTCTGTCCACATCCAAGTGGGGGCAGCGGATGCTTGGGAGGAAGCAAAGTGGGTGCAAAAGATAGCAGACACAAATCCAGACTGGCCTATGGTGCAAGTTGTCTTTTGTGACCTGACGCAATCAAATTTGACCGCTCAGCTGGACAAGTTTCAGGCTTTATCCACTGTGCGCGGTGTGCGTCAGATCATTGGTCGCGCACCCGGCGAAGATGCGCAAACAGGCACCAATGACATCATTCAATCTGCTGCATTTCTACATGGACTAAAACAAATCGGGGAACGAGGGTTATCGTTCGACCTTCAACTTATTCCGGAACTGATGCCTGCTATGGGCACCATCTTAGCGAAAACACCGCAAACCAAGGTGGCATTGTGTCATGCGGGTTCCCCCCATGATCGCAGTGCGGAGGGGTTATTGGTCTATGCAAATACACTTCAAAACCTGTCTATTTTAGAAAATGTGACGTGTAAGTTGTCTGGGTTGGGCATGTTTGATCATGGATGGGAAACTGAAACCATCAAACCCATAATTGATATTTGTCTTTCGCAGTTTGGGCAAAACCGCTGCATGTTCGGATCAAACTTCCCAGTCGATATGCTATATTCCAATTACACAAAATTGGCGCAAAGCTACTTTGAGGTTGTCCCAGATGATATGAAGCAAGCGGTATTCTTAGATGTTGCGCGCGCATTCTATGATTTGGGCCGCGACGACTAAGGGACGTTTCAAGATCAAAGGCGGGACCCATTGTCGCGCAATAGAAAATAATGCTTTTCATTATGTTATCAAATATTCGCCTCAATTCGGCCTCAATAAGCCAGCATTTTTGATCAACATCTTTGGAAAAGGAATGATCAAATGTATCTGTCTTTAGTGGTCCCTTGTATGAACGAGGAAGACGGCATTGATACACTTGTGACGCGTTTGTCCGCAATCACGGCGCAGTGGCATCAGCGAGCCGAAATCATCTTAGTTGATGACGGTTCCACCGATGGCACTTGGTCTGCGATTGAACAGGCTAGCCAGCAGTGTTCACAAATTGTGGGCATTAAGTTGTCAGCGAACCGCGGACATCAAATTGCTTTGACTGCAGGATTGGAAGCCGCCAAAGGTGAGCGAATAATGATGCTGGATGCGGATCTTCAAGACCCACCAGAGCTGATGACAGATATGATGTTTATGATGGATCGCGGATTTGATGTGGTTTATGGCCGCCGTGCGGAACGACTGGGCGAAACCATGTTTAAACGCGCGACCGCACACATGTTTTACCGCGTTCTAAATGCGATGTCCGACATCGATATCCCACGAGACACAGGTGATTTTCGCCTTGTGAACCGCAAGACCTTGGACGCTGTTTTGGAAATGCCAGAACGCGCCCGTTTCATCCGCGGCATGTTCGCATGGGCTGGCTTCAAACAGGTTGGGATCGAATATATCCGTGCGCCACGCGAAACAGGCGAAACAAAATATCCATTACGCAAAATGATCCGTTTTTCGGTTGATGCAATGACCGCATTCTCGACCAAGCCGTTAAAATTGGCCACACGTCTTTCGTTTGTCAGCCTATTCATTGCATCTATGATGGCGATCTATGTTTTCCGGTCTTTGATCTTATTTCAAACGGCACCGGGTTGGGCGTCGGTCATTCTAGCCGTCAGCTTTTTCTCGGGCGTACAGCTATTAACGCTTGGGATTCTAGGTGAATATGTTGGTCGACTGTATGTTGAAGCCAAAAAGCGGCCACTTTATTTTGTCAGTGAAGAAACCCGTGATGCTATGCCAATAGCAACAAAAATGAGCGCGTAATGAAAGCCGTTCGTTTCGCAATCGTCGGCAGCTTTGTCGCACTGATTTATGTGCTTTCCTATGTTGCCCTAGTGGCATTGGGGCTTGCACAGCCATTCGCTAACGCCATCGCGTTTTTTGTAGCGATTGCGTTGCAATACATTGGACAGGCGTCGTTCACATTTGGCAAACGGATTAACGACCCCAAGCAAATGATCCGCTTTTTCAGCATGACCACACTGGGTTTCATTACTGCTGCGTCGATCACGGGCATTTGGGGACCACTGGTGGCGGCCCCCCATTGGGCCGCTACATTTGCTGTTACGATCATTCTGCCCATTCAGAATTACATAATCATGACAGCTTGGGTCTTTAGCCAAGACAGCAAAATCAATGAGGTCACGCTATGCAACACGTCTATAACGATACATTTTTTGACGACATCAATCAAAGCGTACATTCTTCTGCGCGTGCTTTGATCGCTGCGCTATTTCCGATGCTACGCCTACAAAGTGTTATCGATCTGGGAGGTGGTCGCGGTGTTTGGCTGGCTGAATGGCAACAAGCTGGCACAACGGGTGTTCTGGGCGTCGACGGCGATTATGTCGATCAAACGCAACTCGCCGTGGATAAAAATCCGTTTATGGCTGCAGACCTGACCAACCCTGTTAAAACGGGCCGCCGTTTCGATCTAGCACAAAGTCTTGAAGTTGGCGAACATCTTCCCCTGTCCGCTGCGGAAACTTTGGTCGACAGCTTAACTACTGCGTCTGATCGGGTTCTCTTCTCTGCAGCCGTGAAGGGTCAGGGTGGAGAATTTCATGTCAACGAACAACCACTAGCATTCTGGCAGGAACTGTTCGAGGCCAGAGGGTACCATGCATATGATTGCATTCGCCCACACCTTAAGAACGACAAAACACTCGCCCCTTGGTATCGTTATAATTCGATCCTGTATCTAAATGAAGCTGGTCGTGCTGGTCTTGGCGATGACGTTTTACTACACGCCATTCCTGCTGGTCAGAAAGTCGAAGACGGCGGTGGCGTCACGTGGCGTTTGCGCAAAGCCATCGTTTCGCGCTTGCCACGCAACACAGTCACAACAATTGCTAAAGTCCGTGCTGCTGTGATTGCTGCGTCCGTCCGTTTCCGTAAAACGGTCAGGCCTGTTGTTGCATGACCGCCATCGGATCATTTGAAGGGAAAAGGTTGGCAATCGGGTTTGGTGCAGGCGCCGTCTTGTGGCTATGCGTGGCTGCTGTCTTTGCCATCTCGCTGTCAAACCTCAGTGATCCAATGATCCGCTACGATGATTACCCCGCATTGTTCGCTGACGGCGATTTGTTCTGGGAAAAGACTTTGAACGAAGGGCGTTGGGTCAATTACATCTGGCATCTACGCAAAGTAGTAACGCCAGCTTGGTTGAATTTCGCAATTTACCAAGCACTGTGGGCTTTGTTTGCAGCAACCCTAGCAACAGTGATTGTACGCCAGAAAGGTTTGACCTTTTTCAAGGGAACATTGGCCCTTTTGATATTGGTATCACCTTCGGCGTTACTAATCTCGCTCTGGTTCAACACGCTGTTGCCAGGCTTAGGATTGGTTGCGATCTTTGGATTGCTTGCGTGTCGCGTATCAAACCGCACGCTCAACCTTTTGCTGCCAATCTTTGTTGTCGCAACCTTCATGGCCTACACGACCTTTCCCCTGTTGTTGCTAGCAGTCAGTCTGTTTCGCCAAGATGAACGGTCAATCCCCAAGCTGATCGGATTGGGGGCCCTTTTTACAGTCAGTTTTGTAGTGGCAATTTTGCTAACTTACACAATCAATTGGTCCGTTCATGGTATATTTGGTGTGCCGCTGGCCGAGTGGCGCGAAGCGACGCCAGCGCATAATTTGGTAGAGCTGCGAAGCAACCTTCCCAAATTGTGGGAGACAGGTAACGCATTTATCACTAAATCCAGCTTTGGTTTATTCCCGGCCCAAGTATTCCACATCGCTCTAATGATTGGTGCCACCGCGGTCTTGGTACGATACGCACCCTTGGAAGCGCTTTATATCTACGCAGGTCTGATAACTGGCGTTACATTGATTGTACTTCAGGTTCTGAAGCTTGGAGTTTCAATCCCAGCACGGGCCCTCATTTTTGTATGGGTTTTCTACGCTATCGCAGTTGTACGCGCCGCTGAAATCCTAACCACAAAACACGCGTTTGCCGGCCGAATGGCTTGTAACGCGGCACTGCTTATCGTCGGAAGCTTTTTACTGCAAAGTTATAAACAAATGAACCAATATCAGGGGTGGCAATTCGAAACCCGCCAAATTGGCCAAATGATCAACAGTTTTGAGGGTCCGATACTTGTCAAAGGGCATCCGATGCTTTCAGCGTCAGCGATCCCCGCAGGCGTTCAATCCGATCTCGCCTTCCAGTTTAGAATGCAACACCTGGTGGGCCGTAACGTGATTATGTGCGCCGCAAATGAGGCGCTTTGCAAAGGCTTGGGTGGTACACTTGAAGAACCAGGGCCACTGCCCAGCATATCAGAATTCGAAGATGGCGCTGCTGTGCGTTTTCCAGAAAAATAACGCAGCCGCTCGTCAGCTCACGTAATTCAGCCGCAAATATAATTGCAACTTCAACTATATTCAAATACGGTTTTGGCAATAACTGTCAGACCCGTACATCTGCATGCTCAGGATTATCCCTAGCTACAGTTTTTGTATGGCCAATTTAGGTCTCAAATTATGCGCTTTTTCTCTACTGACAATCGCCCCGTTCATATGGGTCCCTACCCGACTGAACGACTGGCTAGATTGAACGAAGTGCCAAGTTTTGCGCATGTTCCTGCCTCAAAACAACTTAATTTCGAACGAACGGACGACCCGCATTCAATCATCAACGCGATGCGCGAACATCAGGCAATGTTAGATGCCATTCGCGATGGGTTGATCAACCAAGCCATTGCCCAAGTACCCAATGATCCAATTGAACGCGCCCAACACCTGAAATCATTTGGATATTTCGCAGACGCGGCGGTTGTGGGTGTTTGTGCGCTTCCATCCCAAGCGATCCTGAAACACCCTCACATAAATCCTGATATCACCAACCTAAATCATAAACTTCAAACCGGACAAACAAAAACGTTAGCCGCTGGTATCGACATGGTGATGGCTGATTTGAGGGATTCAATTGAAGCTGATCCAACCAGCATTGGACACCACACCCATGCGTTGGTTTTGCTATACGAGAACCCACGTGACCCCAAAACTGACGAAACCGGCACAGGCTGGATAAAAGATGCACAAGCCCACCGCGCCGGACTTTTGGCGGCAGAAACGGCAAGTGTTCTTGCAAATTACTTGCGTTTGTTTGGCCATGACGCACGCGGCCATACGGTTACAAGTTCCGATGTAGATTTGAATAAATTGGCTGTTGCTGCAGGTCTAGCAACCGTTGAAAACGGCGTGGTGTCACATCCTTATATCGGCGCACGATTTGGCCTGGCCGCAATCACAACAAGCTTCGAACTTGCGCCAGATCAACCCTTGGCAAAAATGGATGCGCAACCAAAGACAGCGTTTGGGCCTGGTTGGAAATTTGGCACCACCTCTGCCAAGAATGCCTCTAATGCAGTGCCATATGCAAAGCGCAGGTTTGTCGACGGTGCGCATCCCTTCGAACGTTTGAAGCGCGTTGACGACCCAACAACTTACATCGATGAAGCAAACGTTGCCCGCGTACCCAAACGTGCCGATATGTTTGCGCGGGCGCTATTCGGCGACATGGGCAAAAAGGTACAGGACGCTACAGTCG
Source organism: uncultured Paracoccaceae bacterium (assembly GCA_905182355.1). Classification (GTDB taxonomy): domain Bacteria; phylum Pseudomonadota; class Alphaproteobacteria; order Rhodobacterales; family Rhodobacteraceae; genus Ascidiaceihabitans. The sequence continues at coordinate 37,274 of CAJJBH010000088.1, forward strand.
GCGGTCACTATGTGCGCAAGGCACCGACATCCATGGCGCAACGTCGCGCGCTTGGTGCATTTGTTATGCTGCAAGATGGCGTTCCCAATACTGAAAAAACCCAAATCACACCCCAAGATGCATCCGAATTGATAAAAGCCACCAGCTACTTCTTAGGCATCGACGCCATGGGGATTTCACGCTGCCCTGATTGGGCATGGTACAGCCACGATGCCAGTGGTGATGTAATAAATCCGCCTCACGATCAAGCAATTTCGATGATTGTCGACCAAGGGTATGAGACGATGGAGGGCTCGTCTGGCGATGATTGGATCGCCGTCGCCCAATCGATGCGGGCCTATTTGCGGTTTTCCCTTTTGGGTGGGGTCATCGCCAAACAAATCCGCAATCTCGGCTACAATGCAAAAGCCCATACTGTAATGGATGGTGAGGTGTTGCAGCCTCCACTACTGCTGTTGGCGGGCCTTGGTGAAGTCAGTCGGATTGGCGAGGTCATATTAAATCCGTATCTTGGCCCCCGTCTAAAATCTGGTGTTGTCACAACCGACCTTCCGATGGCCCATGACAAACCCATCGATTTTGGGCTGCAGACCTTTTGCGAAAGCTGCAACAAATGTGCCCGTGAATGCCCATCTGGCGCCATCACTGCTGGACCGAAGAAGATGTTCAACGGCTATGAGATATGGAAATCTGACAGCCAAAAATGTCTAACCTACCGCGTCACGACACCAGGTGGTGCCATGTGTGGGCGTTGTATGAAAACCTGCCCCTGGAACCTCGAAGGTATCTTCAAGGAAAAGCCATTCCGATGGGCCGCAATGAAGGTGCCAAAGTTAGCCCCAGTATTGGCCAAGCTGGACGATGCTGTCGACAATGGGACCTTAAATCCAGTCAAGAAATGGTGGTGGGATTTAGAGATTGAAGACGACGGTGGTTATCGTCCGAGCAAAACCCCCGTGAACGCAAGACAGTTGCAAAAGGGCCTTGATCTAAAGCACGAAGATCAAACTTTGGCCATCTATCCCGCACCACTTGCGCCACCTCCCTACCCATATCCTTTCCCGATGGATCGGGAAGCAGGCATCGAGGCTTATCAAGCTATGATTACCGCCGATGAATACAAAGCCAAACTTGCAACTGGCGACGGCAGCGCCCTGCATGTTTATTCAATTCAAAGCGGCAGCCCGGTCATTCAGGTCGTCGTAACCAAAGTTGAAGCAAGTTCTGACAGCGTCATAAAATACGAATTTCAGCCTGTTGCCGGTGGTGACCTTCCAAAATGGCAAGCTGGTGCGCATCTCGACATTGTCGTGGCACCTGAATTCTTGCGCCAATATTCGATGTCCGGTGATCCCGCTGACAGATCCAAGTATCAGATTGCTGTACTGCGAGAGGACGAAGGGCGTGGTGGTTCAAAATTAATGCACCGCATCTTTTCTGAAGGGCGGAAAATTTTCGTCTCAAAGCCCATCAATCACTTCCCCTTGGACCTCTCTGCTACAAAATCCCTACTTATGGGTGGTGGTATTGGCATCACCCCAATGATCGCGATGGCGCATGAATTACACGAGCAAGGCTGCGATTTTGAAATGCATTATTCGGGTCGGTCACGGAGAAAAATGGGCTTGCTTGATGAGATTGCGAAGGCTTCTTGGGCGGACAAAGTGCACCTTCATGTTTCGGATGAAGGCAGCCGCGCCGACATGACGCAAATCATGACCAATTCCCAGACAAGTTGGCATGTCTACACCTGTGGAGCTGAACAATATATGGCATCCGTCATAGAAGCCGCTCGCAAAACAGGTATGTCGGAACAGGCATTGCATCTAGAGTACTTCTCGGTTCCCGAACTGCCCGACTATGAGAACCACAGCTTTACGTTAAAACTTGCAAAATCTGGGAAATCACTTTTGGT
>CAJJBH010000089.1 GCA_905182355.1 uncultured Paracoccaceae bacterium
CCTCGCGCTGGCGACGCACGCAAGCCTCAAGCTCGATACGGTCTGCTGAGGAAAGAAAGCCGGGGCGGATCATGGGCATAGCTGAATCGTTTAAAATACAGCCGTCAAGCCATCAAATTCGGCTTCCGCAGGACTCGGAGTATAACAACAGTTCAGCAATCTATTTGTCGCGGCGTCACATTTATGCCGCCTTGCAGCATAAATTGCCGTGAAAGGTCGTATTGTACCCACTTCTACGAATATACGGCGTCATATATACGTCATAAAAACTGCTGCAACTGCCCAAAAGGACTGCTGCCATGACCGAATTCAACAAGATCCTCATCGCCAATCGGGGTGAGATCGCAATCCGCATCATGCGCGCAGCCAACGAAATGGGCAAAAAGACCGTCGCTGTCTTCGCAGAAGAAGACAAACTTGGCCTGCACCGTTTCAAAGCGGACGAAGCCTACCGCATCGGCGAAGGTCTAGGCCCTGTTGCCGCCTACCTCAGCATTGACGAAATCATCCGCGTCGCGCGTGAATGTGGCGCTGACGCCATCCACCCCGGCTACGGCCTGCTGTCAGAAAATCCCGATTTCGTAGACGCTTGCGATCAAAATGGCATCACGTTCATCGGCCCCAAAGCCGCCACCATGCGCGCCCTTGGCGACAAAGCATCCGCCCGCCGTGTCGCTATGGAAGCTGGTGTTCCGGTCATTCCCGCCACCGAAGTTTTGGGTGACGACATGGCCGCAATCAAAAAAGAAGCGGCAGAAGTTGGCTATCCCTTGATGCTCAAAGCCTCTTGGGGCGGCGGCGGACGTGGCATGCGCCCAATCTTTTCCGAAGACGAGGTCGAGGAAAAGGTGCTTGAAGGACGGCGCGAAGCCGAAGCCGCGTTTGGCAACTCCGAGGGCTACCTTGAGAAAATGATCATGAAAGCCCGCCACGTTGAGGTCCAAATTCTGGGCGACATGCACGGCGGCATGTACCACCTGTTTGAACGTGATTGTTCTGTACAGCGCCGCAACCAAAAAGTTGTTGAACGCGCCCCTGCCCCCTACCTGACAGACGCCCAGCGCAAAGAAGTTTGTGATCTTGGTTATATGATCTGCAAACACGTGAATTATGAATGCGCCGGCACCGTTGAATTCTTGATGGACATGGAAACAAACAAATTCTTCTTCATCGAAGTGAACCCGCGTGTCCAAGTGGAACACACCGTGACCGAAGAGGTCACTGGCATCGACATCGTCCAGGCCCAAATTCTGATCGCTGAAGGCAAAACAATCCAAGAAGCGACAGGCAAACCGAACCAATCCGAGATCGTCCTAACAGGCCACGCACTGCAAACACGGATCACGACCGAAGATCCGCAAAACAACTTCATCCCTGATTATGGCCGCTTGACCGCCTACCGTTCTGCCACAGGCATGGGCATCCGTCTTGACGGTGGCACGGCCTACGCGGGCGGTATCATCACACGTTATTACGACAGCTTACTGGTCAAGGTCACAGCCAAGGCGCAAACTCCGGCACTTGCCATTGCCCGCATGGACCGTGCCTTGCGCGAATTCCGTATTCGCGGCGTTTCCACCAACATTGCCTTTGTAGAGAACCTGCTGAAACACCCAACATTCCTTGACAACACCTACCACACCAAATTTATCGATGAGACACCCGCGCTGTTTGAATTCGTCAAACGCCGTGACCGTGGCACAAAGGTGTTGACCTATATCGCTGACATCACAGTGAACGGACACCCCGAGGTCAAAGACCGCGCCACGCCGCCTGAAGGCTATAAAGTACCCAAACCACCCGCCGCCATGAACGACCCGCAAATGGGCACGCGCAATCTGTTGGAACAAAAAGGGCCGCAAGCTGTGGCCGACTGGATGAAATCGCAGAAACAATTGCTGCTGACCGACACCACCATGCGCGACGGACACCAATCGCTGCTCGCAACACGCATGCGGTCCATCGACATGATCAAAGTTGCCCCTGCATATGCGGCCAACCTGCCACAACTGTTCTCGTTAGAATGTTGGGGTGGCGCTACGTTCGATGTGGCCTACCGCTTCTTGCAAGAATGTCCGTGGCAACGCCTGCGCGATCTGCGCGCACGGGTGCCAAACGTGATGACGCAAATGCTTTTGCGGGCTTCAAACGGCGTGGGTTACACCAACTACCCCGACAACGTTGTGCAACATTTTGTAAAAACGGCGGCTACATCTGGCATCGACGTGTTCCGCGTCTTTGACAGCCTCAACTGGGTTGAAAACATGCGCGTTGCAATGGACGCCGTGGTCGAAGCGGACAAAATTTGCGAAGGTACAATTTGCTACACAGGTGATATTCTTGATCCAAATCGCGCCAAATATGACCTGAAATACTACGTTGCAATGGGGCATGACCTGAAAGCGGCTGGCGCACATATCCTTGGCCTGAAAGACATGGCTGGATTGCTTAAACCCGCCGCCGCCCGTGTCCTTATCAAAGCGTTGCGCACCGAAGTTGGCCTGCCGATCCACTTCCACACACACGACACATCTGGCATTGCAGGGGCCACGATCCTTGCCGCTGCCGAGGCGGGCGTGGACGCGGTAGACGCCGCAATGGACTCGTTTTCTGGCGGAACATCGCAACCTTGCTTGGGGTCTATCGTCGAGGCACTGCGCAACACAGACCGCGACACAGGTCTAGACATCAACGCCATCCGCAACATTTCCGATTATTGGGGGGGCGTACGCACCGGATACGCCGCGTTTGAAAGCGGCCTTGCCGCGCCTGCATCCGAAGTTTACCTGCACGAAATGCCCGGTGGACAATTCACCAACCTAAAGGCCCAAGCGCGGTCATTGGGTTTGGAAGACCGCTGGCACGAAGTCGCACAGACCTACGCGGACGTGAATCAAATGTTCGGCGATATAGTCAAGGTTACGCCATCCTCCAAAGTTGTTGGTGACATGGCGTTAATGATGGTGTCCCAAGGGCTGGACCGCGCCGCGGTGGAAGACCCAGATACCGATCTTTCGTTCCCTGACAGCGTGGTCGACATGATGCGTGGAAACCTTGGGCAACCTCCAGGTGGGTTCCCAAAAGGCATCCAAACAAAGGTGCTTAAAGGCGAATCCGCTTCAACCACACGCCCGGGTGCCAACCTTGCCCCTGTCGATCTAGAGGCGGCGCGGGCCGAACTAAAAGCAGAACTTAACGGCAAAAAAATCGATGACGAGGACCTGAACGGCTACTTGATGTACCCCAAATTGTTCCTTGATTACATGGGGCGCCACCGGACATACGGCCCCGTCAGAACCCTCCCCACCCAAACGTTCTTTTACGGAATGCATTCACGCGATGAAATCGCCGCTGAGATCGACCCCGGCAAAACCCTTGAAATCCGCATGCAAGCGGTTGGCGAAACCAACGAGGATGGCGAGGTGAAGGTGTTCTTTGAATTGAACGGCCAACCACGTGTGATCCGCGTGCCAAACCGCTTGGTTAAAGCCACCACCATCCAGCGCCCTAAGGCTGAATTGGGCAATGCAACCCACATTGGCGCACCTATGCCAGGCGTTGTGGCCTTCGTCGCCGCCACAGTTGGACAAGAGGTCAAAGAGGGTGATCTATTGCTGACCATTGAAGCTATGAAGATGGAAACAGGCATTCACGCCGAACGAGATGCAACTGTTAAGGCTGTGCATGTCGCAGCTGGCGGGCAAATCGATGCAAAGGATTTGCTGATCGAATTGGAATAGCTTTTCCGGAGGAGCGATCTAAAAGAGAACATTGCGATTTACAGCAATGCGGGATGAAATGTGCATTTGCTACAGCAAGGTCTGCTGTCAGTGAGCACACCCGCGTATGTCTCTGACAATTTTAAACATTTCGCAGTTGGTAATGACTGCGAAATTTCCGGATCTTTAACCCAAAATGTCGCGTGTTCCTTGAAAACATGGAACACTTTATGCCCGACTACATATCTGAGCTTAAGTGTTTTGGGACCTCTGATTTGGAATTTGGCGAGATCGCCGCACCAACCGGCACCGATGTATCCAGCCATAGGTTGGTGTTTTATCAATCAAACGGTACGATCTACAACACGGTCTCTCTCTGGGCTCATTTCCCAGGGCGTTCAGCGGCCAAGATGTCAATGTTGTGGATCAACCAACACATGGTTTCGGTTTTGGCGGCAATTCGATGGGTACGTTCTATCCAAG
>CAJJBH010000090.1 GCA_905182355.1 uncultured Paracoccaceae bacterium
GACCTTTGGATCGTAAGCTTCACGCGCAAAAACCTCCCGAACCATTGGGGCGAAGAATTCGATTGGTAGGCTGTCGTAATCTGGGTTAAAGCTGGATTGGTCCCATCGTTCGCAAAACGCCGCACAATCATCAAAGTAAATATGACCTGCGAATTGGTCGCGTTTGTTCGGGTTTCCCCCAACGTGATGGCCGTAATAAACCATCTGAAAATCACCATGGGTTTGCACACACCAACTGCATTGTTCACGCACAAACGGGCGTAAGATTGCCGCCGCATATTCGTCGTGATTGTAGGGCGCATAGATGTCGCCGATGTCGTGCAAAAGTGTGCAAACCACCCAGTCGATATCAGCCCCGTCCCGCCATGCGCGGGTTGCCGATTGTAACGAATGACCAAGCCGCGTGACCTTGTACCCTGACAATCCCGCATCCAAATCCACAAGGGCTTGTAGTAATTTGTCAGCCGTTCCCTTCGTATATTCAACCTTGTGTTCGGTCAGAAACGTATAGTCTTCGGCGGTGCCGTCTTTCATCTGGGTAAAGCTGACGGTCTTGGACATAGTTAAGGCCTTTTGAGTGAGAGGGTTTTGTTAGCACATCCTATTTCTACAGCAGTGGATTTTGCAATATACTTTACGTCATATTAGCGAATTTGGGGTTGGCTGCTGGACACGGCAGCATAGCCCGCTAATGTCTTGTTCGACACTTTATTTTAGCAGGAGCACGCGCATGGAAAAGTTTGGTAAAAGTCAGCCAGTTAAGCGGGTCGAAGATGTGCGCTTTCTGACGGGTGACGGCAACTACGTGGACGACATCGCGCTTGATACTGCGTTGCATGCGTTCTTTTTCCGTTCTCCTGTAGCCCACGCGACAATCACTGAATTGGACTTGGACGACGCCCGCGAGGCCGAGGGTGTTCATGTTGTCTTAACCTGCGCTGACCTAGAAGCGGCAGGTATGAACACCGAGATGTTTGCCGTCCTTGTCGACAATCGTGATGGAACAAAAGGGGCTGGCACCAGCCGTAATATGTTGGCCAAAGACCGCGTAAGATTTGTGGGCGAACCGATCGTCGCTGTAATTGCGGAAACGATGGCCCAAGCACGCGACGCCGCTGAATTAATAGTCTTGGAGTATGATGAACTACCCGCCAAAATGGACCTGACAGCAGGGGGCGAAACCTTGCATGAAAGCGCACCAGATAACGTCGCGTTTGATTGGGAGATGGGGGACGAGGCCGCAACAGCCGCAGCCTTTGAAAAAGCCGCGCATGTGGTCAGCTTGAACGTTGGCGACAACCGTATCATCGTCAATTCGATGGAACCACGTGGATGCTATTCGTCGTGGGACGACGCAGGCCGTCTGCATGTAGCGATCAACGGGCAAGGCGTTTGGGTCAATAAGAACCAGATGATAACGGCCTTTGGTCTGGATGCCGATGACGTGCATGTCACCAACCCTGATACCGGCGGTGGTTTTGGCATGAAAGGTATGGGCTATCCTGAACCTTTCAGCGTGGCACAAGCGTCGCGTATGTTGGGCCGTCCTGTAAGATGGATGTCTGAACGTACCGAGGCGATGTTGTCAGACAATGGGGGCCGCGATCTGACCTCGTTAGGGGAGCTGGCATTCGATAAAGATCACAAGATCACTGCCTATCGCGTCCACTCGGATATCAACCTTGGGGCTTATAACTCGCAGTTTGGGCAACCTATTCAAACGACATTGTTCAGCCGTGTATTGATGGGGGTCTATGACGTGCAAACCACCTATTTGCATGTGAATGGCTACTTCACCAATACCACACAAGTCGACGCCTATCGTGGTGCCGGGCGACCCGAAGCGATCTATGTTCTGGAACGCGTGATGGACCGCGCGGCCCGCGAACTTGGCGTCGACCCATGGGAATTGCGCCGCCATAATTTTATTAAACCTGATCAATTCCCTTATGCCTCTGCGACGGGTGAAACCTACGACGTGGGCAACTTTGATCTATTGTTAACCCGCGCCGCAGAAGTTGCGGATGCGAACGGTTTCGCTGAGCGCCGTGCGCAAGATGAAGCCAAAGGATTGCTGCGTGGTCAGGGGCTTTGCTATTACATCGAAAGCATCTTAGGTGCGCCGGATGAAACCGCAAAAGTTGTGTTTAATGATGACGGTACTGTTCACATCCTTGTTGGCACACAATCTGGCGGGCAGGGACATGAAACGGTTTATGCCCAATTCCTAAGTGACCAGACGGGTATTCCAGCGGACCTAATCTATGTCATTCAAGGCGACAGCGATCTGATTAAGACTGGTGGCGGCACAGGTGGATCACGCTCAGTCACCGTTCAAAATAACGCTACATTGGCCACCGTTGCCACGATGACTGAAAAGTTCTCTGCCTTCCTGTCCGAAGAAATGGGCGTGGATGCTGGTGCAATCGTTTTTGACGATGAACAATTTCGTGCGGACGGTTCGAACCTGACGCCCACCATGCTTGAGGTGGCAGAAATGGCCCGCGCCGCTGGTCGTAATGACCTTTTGGTGCATGAGGAACGCGCTAAATTGGACGCGCGCAGCTTTCCAAACGGAGCGCATATCTGTGAAGTGGTCATCGACCCTGAAACGGGTGTTGTGACTGCGGATCGCTACTATGTCGTTGATGATTTCGGCAACCTTATCAATCCTGTGTTGGCCGAAGGGCAAGTCCATGGCGGTGTAGCACAGGGTCTGGGTCAAGCCCTCACCGAACGCGTGGTCTATGACGAGGACGGCCAATTGCTCACGGCAACGTTTATGGATTATGCGATGCCACGCGCCGATGATGTCCCTGATATTAGCTTCACCTCGGTACCAGTCCCCTCCACGGCCAACATCATGGGCATGAAAGGCTGCGGGGAGGCAGGAACAGTTGGGTCAATGGCCGCCGTCGCTAATGCGGTACAAGATGCACTTTGGGATCATGGGGTACGTCAAGCAGACATGCCCTTCACACCACACAGAGTTTGGGAATTGCTAAAGGATGTCGCTAAAGCCGCTGAATAAGCGAATTGCCACATGGTTGGTGCACCGTTTTGGACGGGGCAAACCTGTTGTTGCGCCACCGGTTCGTGGTCAGACGATACATGTGATAATTTTGGACGGAACCATGTCTTCGCTCGATGCGGGGCGTGAGACTAATGCGGGTTTGGCCTATAAATTGCTGTCCGAAATGGGCGGCCAAGTGTCTGTTTATTATGAACATGGGCTTCAATGGTCACATTGGCGTCGCGCGGGTGATGTCTTGATGGGGCGGGGGATTAACCGTCAAATCCGTCGCGCTTACGGATACCTTGCGTCACGCTATCATCCCGGGGATCGAATATTCCTGATGGGATTTTCGCGCGGAGCATACGCTGTGCGCTCTCTTTCGGGAGTGATTGATATGGTCGGCCTGCTGCGCGGCGATCAGGCCACAGAACGACGTATTCGTGATGCATACCGCCATTACAAATGTGCCCCAAAAAGCGAAGCCGCAAAAGTTTTTCGGAAAGCTTATTGCCATGAAGGTATCGAAATAGAGATGATTGGCGTCTGGGATACGGTCAAGTCCTTAGGGTTTAACGCACCCGTTCTATGGCGTCTTAGTGAAGCGCAACATGCGTTTCACAGCCACGCCATAGGACCATCGGTTAAAAATGGGTATCACGCCTTGGCACGTCACGAGACTCGTGTCGCTTATAAGCCGATCATGTGGAACAGCGATCCAAATTGGACAGGTCACATGGAACAAATGTGGTTTCGCGGCGCACATGGGGATGTGGGTGGCGAACTGGGGGGCAAGCAGGACTCCCGCCCGCTTTCTAATATACCGTTGGTCTGGATGTTGGAAAAGGCGCAAAGCCATAATTTGCCGTTGCCAAACGGTTGGCAAACGCGTTTTGAACAAGATGCGACCGCACCCGCTACTGGCACATGGAGCGGGTATGGCCGCGTCTTTATCACCCGCCAACCACGCCAGGTTGGTTTTGACCCGTCCGAGCATGTCCACCCAAGTATTGCGCAAGCTGAAGGCATACAGTCACGGTCATGGTTTGTACGAGTAAGGCAATCGGCAGGTTAAGGTTTTTTAATTGCCATGATGATGCATGTGGTTGAGCCCGTAGCATAAAGCTTACCATCGTCTACACCACGTATTTCGCCAGATGCCACACCTGTGGATCTTCCTGCATGATCAACGGTTCCGATGCAATCGATGGTCATGCCAAGTGGTATGGCCCGTGTAATATTTATCTTATATTCCAACGTCGTATAGACAGATCCGCGCGGCACACGTGTCATCACAGCACATGCCATCGCGCTATCCAGCAACGTTCCATACCAACCACCATGCACGGTTCCCATTGGGTTGGTTACATTAAATTCGGGCGTCCCGCGAAAAACGGCGCGCCCCTCAGACACTTTGTGAAGGTGGTATCCCATTGTTGCGCCGATGGGAGGTGCCGGGTTTTCGCCGTCCAAAATCCCTTGCATAAACTCCAGCCCTGACATGGCAAGAACCTCGTCAGTGCTGAGTAGATCAGCTGGGGAAAGTGCGTGTTTGATCATCGAAATCTCCGTCGGACAAGGTGCTGCCCAACGGTAGAAAACCCACCCTTGGGCAGCAAGGGTTACGCAACGTTGCGAATGTTTCTGGCTTGGGTGACGCCAAGGGCGTGACATACATCGCGGGTCAGATCGGGACGGTTTAGGGTGTAGAAATGTAGGTCGCTGACACCTTCGCACATCAGGTCATCACACAACTCGGTACACTGGGCGACGGAAAGCAAATCCGTACGTCCGTCACGCACGGCTTTATCAAAGGTTTGCGCCAACTCATTTGGAATAATTGTACCGCATTTTTCGGCAAATTTGCGGGCACTGTTCCAATTTGAAATGGGCAGAATTCCTGGGGTGATTGGTGCTGTGATCCCCGCGTCGGCGCAGGCGTCGCGGAACCGCAGAAAGGTTTCTGCTTCAAAGAAAAATTGAGTAAGCGCTTCGCAAGCGCCAGCGTCAATTTTTGCCTTCAACCAATCGATGTTTTCTTTGGCGGATGCCGCATCTGGATGCACGTCAGGGTATGCACCAACGCGGATGTTAAAGCGGCCTGTTTCTGCAAGTGCCGAAATCAGCTCGCAGCTGTCTTTGAAGCCATCGGCGTGCGCCGCAAACGTATCCTCCCCGTTTGCGGGGTCGCCGCGTAAGGCCACGATATCGGTGATACCTGCCTTGGCGAATTTGTTTGCGGTCGCAAGAACGTCTGACTTTGTTGCACCAACACAGGTTAGATGCGCAGCAACACGATGTCCTGATGATTGGTGCAAGGTTTGTGCAGCATCATGTGTCAGGTGCTGATCTGATCCACCTGCGCCATAAGTTACTGAAAAGAAACGCGGTCCCAAGGGGGCCAGTACCTGCGCTGTATCCCAAAGCCGGAAAGAGGCATCAATGGATTTTGGCGGGAAGACTTCGAATGAGACGTTAGGGACAAGCATCGGAAACTCCTAATTTATCGGCTTTAGCCCTTGTCGCAGAAAATGAAACATGAAACAAATTCATAACTTTCAAGATAAACATGAGTTTCATATGCATATTGAGTTCCGCCATCTCCGCACCATCAAGGCCATCCACGAAACTGGGGGGCTGGCAAAAGCCGCTGATCAGCTGAATGTTACCCAAAGCGCGCTAAGCCATCAGGTCAAAGGGTTAGAAGATCAGGCGGGGGTCGAATTGTTCGTACGTCGTTCTAAGCCGCTAAAGTTGTCAGCGGCTGGGATGCGATTGCTACGTTTGGCTGAGCAGGTTTTACCTCAGATTGAGGCGACATTGGCCGAGTTCACAGGTCTGCGTGATGGAAAATCTGGGCGTATGCACATCGCTATTGAATGCCATGCGTGTTTCGAGTGGTTGTTTCCGGTGCTAGAACAATTCCGACGTGACTGGATGGACGTTGATGTCGATATCCGTCCGGGCCTTGCCTTTGACGCGTTACCTGCGTTGATGAAGGAAGAGGTTGATCTGGTCGTGTCGTCTGATCCTGAAGAAATCGCAGGGGTCGAGTTCATTGAACTGTTTGATTATGCACCTGTTTTTGTAGCATCCAAAGATCATCCACTGGCCAAAAAGACTTACATCGAAGCCGCTGATTTTCGCGGCGAAACGCTGATAACCTATCCGGTCGAACGCACGCGTTTGGACGTGTTTAGCCAGCTTTTGATCCCTGCAAAGGTTGAACCAAAAGCGGTACGTCAGGCCGAATTGACGGCTGTAATTCTACTACTTGTTGCTTCAAATCGGGGGGTATCGGTGCTGCCGGATTGGGTTGTGCGGGAGGTTAAATATTCCTCGGATTATGTGACACGTCCCTTGACCAAAGATGGCATTACGCGCCGCCTTTATGCTGCCATTCGCGCAGATGAAAAGGAAAAGCCATACATGAAGCGTTTGATAGAATTGGCACGGATTGAGGCACGTAAACTGCAGAACATTTAAAGGAAAATCATCACCACTGTGGCGGCCATGACTACTGCCATAGTTGTCATAAATCTGCGCCAGATATGTTCTGAATTCAGGACCCCTGATAGCATGTGGCCGATGGTGGTCCAAAACAGGCAGACGCCCAAGTTTATAACGCTGAAGTCAACAAACAATCGCAGTGCCTCAAGCGGGACTGAAAGTCCGACGCCAAAGCCCGCAGCTGCGGCGAGTGTTATGGCCCAAACCTTTGGATTTATGGCCTGAAATAGGATCGCCTCAAAGAACCGAAAAGGGCGTCCACGATCTGCAGACCTGCCTGTGCGACCTGCCTGGGCGGTCTTGTAGGCCAGCCATAAAATCCACAGCGCTGCAAGGATTTGAAAGGCCAATTTCAGGTTCGGGGCCGCCAATAACACCGCACTTATACCCAGCGTACTTGCAGCTGCGATCAGCCCAATTCCGATAGGGACGCCCAGCAAATGGGGTAGGGTCGCGCGAAAGCCGAAACGTGCGCCGGATGTGGTCAACATCACGACGTTGGGACCAGGTGTAAACAGCCCGACAAAGGCGAAAATGATAAGGGGAATTGAGGCGCTCATATAACGAGATACGATCTTAGGGCGTCGTCAATGTAAAGTGAGATAAAAGGCAAAAACCAACGTCAGTATTACGTCGGTATTACATCGGTATTACATCGGTATCGCGTAGGTGGTTGATCGGTGCCGCTTACGTGCACCATTTAAACTACATAGTGTGTTGGTTTGAATGGAAAGACTTGAAATATTTACTTCTAAATCCCCCCAATTATCCACCCTAAGGCGCGTGGTGAATAGCCTAGCCGCCCAACTCCGATTAACCCAACTGCAAACGCAACAATCGCTTCACGGAATCAGTAGCAAAGTGAGTGCCAACAGATTC
>CAJJBH010000091.1 GCA_905182355.1 uncultured Paracoccaceae bacterium
GACGAAATACTCGACAAATGTGCACAAGCTTGGAACTTCTTTGCGAACGACCCAGAGCGAATAATTTCAATCACAGATCGAGAATGGGCAAGGGTCACTTAATTCGGCCATTGGTATTAGTCGCCTATTTATCACCATTGGGTTGCGCCCACCATCGCCATCGCTGCGCGGCTTGGCTTGGCTTGGCTTGGCTTGGCTTGGCTTGGCAAGGGAAAGTCGGGCGGATCGCACTTCAAGAACCAGTGGAAAGATCAGCGGCAAACACATCTATTTCTGCTTGCGGCACGCCAGCCAGTTTGGCGGCCTCAATAAGCTGATCCTGGGTTCCTTCATCAACGAAGATGCCGTTGGCGTGGCGGTCTTCAGCGCTGCGGCGTTCTGGATCACCGGGCAGCTGAACGGCTTTTACGCCGGGTGCGGGTGGCGACGATTTCACCCAGTCGGCGTACTTATCCATATCAACGCCAAATGCCTCGGCCATGCCAAAAACATTCGGATCGATTAGGATCGCCATCATGTTGTTTAGGATACGCGAAGGGACTTCGCGCTCGGGCAGATACGCGCCGCCACCGCTAAATGAGCCGCCAAGGATATCGCCAAGCAAGGCCAGTCCAAATCCTTTGTGCGCGCCAAAGGTCGTGAGTGAGCCGCTTGGCTCTGCGAACATGACGGACGGATCTGTAGTCGGGTTACCATCCGCGTCAATCACGCAGCCTTCAGGCACTTTATTTCCACTTAGGTCTGCAACTCGCGCTTTGCCCATCGCAATTGTGCTTGTCGCCATGTCCAACAAGAACATCGGGTTCTTGTCCGTCGCCGGAATTGCTGTGCAATAGGGATTGGTCACAAACCGCGCATCGCTACCACCAAATGGGGCCACGATGGGGCGTGAAGACTGTACATTAGCGTAAAGGATACAGATAAACCCTGCCTCAGCAGCCATTGCGCCCCAGTCACCCAGACGCCCTAGATGGAAGCTGTTGCGCAGTGACAGAACTGCAAAATGGCTGGCCTTCGCCCGTTCAATAGCCAACTCCATCGCCTGTTCTGCGACAATATGGCCGAACCCACGCTGCCCATCCACCAACAGGAACGGGCCTTTGTCTTGAACAACCTTTGCCGTCGCATCTGGAATCAGTTGTTCTGCCAAAATCCCTTCGACATAGGCGGGGATCATCCCAACGCCGTGGCTGTCATGACCTGTAAGATTGGCTTCAACCAACCGTGTGGCTACTCTGTGCGCGGCATCCGGGGATCCCCCGGCGTGGCAAAGGATGGATGTGGCCATAGACGTCAGCTGTTGCGCAGAGATTTTCATGTTTTCGAGGCTTTCTTTTTTTGGTTAGGAAATCAGTTGCCCTTAAGGCTAGGGGGCTTTGCGATAAATTTCGCCGCGCATGTGAACCGGCTCAAGCAAAGAAAAATCGTTCGGCTCTTGAATGTATCCATGCGGAAATAGGGGGCGGACATCAATACTTAGCGCCTGTATGGCCCGCGCGTCGCGGTAATAACATTGGACGGTGAGGGTCTGCAGCAATTCAACCTCGACCAGAAAAGACTGCCTAAAGATAGTAGCCTGTCCCACATCCACAGCCTTGTCCACCAGTGTCGCCAAGGCCCGCCCTAGCCTGCCCTGCAAAGCGGCACCACTTGTCAGGATATCATTCAGGATCTCCGAGTCATCCGCACCAGGTTGGGTGAATTCCATAGACGCAATAATGATCTGAGCAACGATAGCCGTAATCGAGGTTTGTTCATCATCTGAGAACGAGTGGGAATGTTGAGCACTCATCGAACTTCCTTTAGTCAAACTAATTGGCCAAGCGTTGCTTCATCTGGTACGCGATATAAAGCGCCAAAGCCTGTAGCGTACTGGTCTGGCTCGCACCGCTACTGGTCACGAAGATTCTTCCGTCCACTATGAACAGGTTGCGCACATCGTGCGAACGGCCCCATTCACTCACGACGGAGCGCGCAGGCTCCGTGCCCATCCGCGCGGTTCCAAGCAAATGCCAGCCAGCCAATTCGATGGGGGATGCGGTCTCGATGTGTTTGGCACCTGCGGCCTCCATCACTTCGATTCCGCGCGCAATGGCGTGGGCCAGAATCTGTTTACTGTTTCCGCTAAGGGTGTATTCGATGCGCGGCGCGAGAATACCATTGCTGTCGGTCAGGCTTGGGTCAAGCGTGACGCGGTTGTGCTCTTCGGGTAGATCCTCACAAATCGCATAAAGGCTGGTCACCCGATCTTGGAGCCCGCAAAAAGCGCTGTGATGATCCGCACGCCAAGGGACAAGCCCCCATTTCATCCCAGTCAATGCCTTGGCCACGGGCCCCATCCCGCGCGAGATTTCAAAGCTATAGCCCCGTACAAATCCACGCGATGTATCGGTTTCGTAAAACTGTTGGCTAAGTATGCTTTTGTGCGGCCCATTGTGCCCATCCAAAGGTTCTGTGAACACCCCCTGAATGCTGGCATACGGGTGAAACATCAGATTTTTCCCAACCAACCCACTGCTGTTGGCCAAGCCGTTTGGAAACTGTTTGGACGTCGAGTTTAATAACAATCGGGGCGTGCCAATACCATTAGTGGCCATGACAACTTCATGGGCCGCTTGAAACTCCTCTTTTCCCGTCTCATCGTAATAGATCACACCGGTTGCCATGCCTTGGTCGTCGACAGTGATCTCGCGCACGCAGCACTGGGTGCGTAATTCCACGCCTTTGCGTAACGCATGGGGCCAATAAGTGATGTCGACCGATCCTTTTGCACCCTGTGCGCAGCCGCTGATGCAAGCGCCCAGATTGTTGCATTTGGCCCGCCCATCGTAATCTTCAGTGGCAATTGCCAGATCACATGGCCACCAATGCCAACCGCGCGCGTTAAATGCTTCGGCCAGCTTGCGCCCGGACCGCCCCATGGGCGCGGCAGGCATAGGTGGGGCTTTTCCCGCTGGGTATGCCTGATCACCGGCAAGGCCCGAAACGCACATCATGCGGTCATTTTCAGCAAAGAATGGCGCGAGCGTTTGATAATCCACCGGCCAGTCATCTTCGACGCCATCCAGTGTGCGCACTTTGAAATCAGACGGATGCAGGCGTGGGAAATGTGCACCGTACAAAACGGTGCCACCACCGACACCGTTGAAGTTCGTCACCTTGATCGGAGAGGCGTCATCATTGATTGGATAATCCTCGGGCAAGCCGCGCTGATTTGGGCTGAGCGCAAAGTCACCCGTGCGCCACGCCTCCCAATTCCGCCCAGTCGTGGGAAAGGTCTGCTGATCCGGCATACCACCTTGCTCAAAGCATAAGATACGCATCCGTGTGTCCGCAAGGCTCCACGCCACAGCCGCGCCCGAAGCACCTGCGCCAATGATCAATACGTCAACTGGGTCTTGGGTCATGAAGTGTCCTGCCCCCGGTTTTGCGTAGGTTTTATTTTGACAATGCGGCGGCAGGATCGTCAAAATATTATAAACGGCGCTTTCAGACCGACGCGAACCGGCCCCCCTGCATAATCAAAGCTTCATGCCCCCCATCTCAGCGACGCCGACAAAGGCGCGGTTCCACGTGGGGCTGATTAGAACTTCGTTTATGCACACATGGGCCGGGGCCTCGGCAATATAACGCACCATCGCGCCTAGATCATCGGCCTGCAACATCTTGGCAAGATCTTCGGTCGACGGCGGCTTCGGCCGCGATAGCATTATAGGGGTCGCAACTTCGCCCGGCATTAGGGCGGTGCAGCGGATGCCATTGACGCCTTCATCTTGATTGATTGAATGACTAAGCGCCACAACCGCATGTTTGGAGGCGCTGTACGCTGGGCCTGTCAGACGCGAAGGATGCCGACCCGCCCAAGAGGACGTCAAGATCAGCGTACCTGCGCCCTGTGTACGCATCTGCGGCAGGACGGCAAGAATACCATTCATCACACCGTTCAGGTTGATATCGACCACCTTGGCAAAATCCGCTGCAGTGATTTCCCCAACAGCGCGGTTGGGCACATTAATGCCCGCGTTTGCCATGTAGAGATCAATGCCACCAAGACGCGCGATCAGGTCATCTGCAATCGCTTGCGCGGCCTCAGCGTCCACAACATCAAGCTGCGCAGTTTCGGCATTGCCACCCGCACCCGTGATCTGTGCCACGACACGTTCCAGCTCTTCAAGGCGGCGGCCCGACAGGACGACATGCGCGCCAGCTTTGGCCAATGCTATGGCCGATGCTTCACCGATGCCGCCCCCTGCGCCCGTGACCCAAGCAACTTTTCCCTTTAGCGCTCCCATATCGTTCTCCCCTAATACACATTGCGTTGGTGACCAGAAGTTCACAGAATCTCAGCATTGTCCATAATATGCAACGTAACGGCACAGCCGGTTTTTTTAACTGACGCGGCAAGCTTCGCATGTACAGTAACCCAAACGATCAAGAGGATGTATGGACATGAAGCTGACAAAAATTTGCGATGGGCTGGATTTCCCCGAAGGGCCAATCGCTATGGCGGACGGCTCAGTCATCTTGGTAGAAATCCGGCGCCAAACCTTGTCGCGTGTACATCCCGACGGACAGATCGACGTGATCGCCGACCTTGGTGGTGGCCCAAACGGGGCCGCAGTTGGGCCAGATGGCATGATCTACGTCTGCAACAATGGCGGGTTTATGTGGACGCAGGGCGACGGCATCACGCGCCCTATCGGCACACCCGACGACTATGTCAGTGGATCAATCCAGCGGGTCGATCCAAATACGGGCGCGTTTCAAACGATCTATGACAGCTGTGACGGGCAACCGCTGCGCGGACCCAATGACATCGTGTTCGACGCGCACGGCGGGTTCTACTTTACCGATCTGGGCAAATCGACGGCGGACTATGTGCATCATGGCGCGTTTTATTACGCCAAGGCTGATGGCAGCGAAATCCGACGTGTCCACGCACCGATGATTACGCCCAATGGTATCGGACTGTCACCGGACGGAAAGACTGTACATGTCGCGGAAACGCGGACTAGTCGTGTCTGGAGCTTCGATTTGATCGGCCCCGGCGAGATAGCGCCTTTACCGTTCGACATGCCGGGACGACTGGTGGCCACGCTGCCAGAATACCAGTTGCTTGATAGCCTTGCTGTGCAAGCCGACGGCCACATCTGCGTGGCCACTTTGATGCGTGGCGGGATCAGTATTGTGCCCCCTGAAGGTGGCGATGTTGAATTTGTCGCGGTGCCAGGTGATCCCTACGTCACGAACATCTGCTTTGGCGGACCGGATATGTGCGATGCGTGGATTACAGCGTCAGGGACGGGATGCCTTTATCACACAAGTTGGCCAAGTGCTGGGCACCGATTGTATTTTAATGGATAAGGCTGAGGGGCAGGATTGGTATCGTCAAGCCATTGGCTCCACGCCGCAATAGGGGTCACCCGTCTGTTTTTATCCCGCCTTTAGCTCACACTTGATGTCGTCCCAAATGCTGTGAGCATCTGAGCGAGATTGTCGATAGGCAGGGGCGGGTAGTTTGTGGTGGCGAGTGCGGAAGATTGTTTGGACCTGATCATGTACGGAAAGAAAGCATTGCGCTTGGCGGGGCGATTTGAACCTCCCCATAGTCTTTTCTCGTCACCGAGTGGGCCTGTGTGAAACTTCCGCTCGGTTATTCAATCCCTTGTGGGCAAAGATGGTCGATACTAGGGGCAAGTGGCTTCAGAGCCGCCCCATAACTTCTCAGCTTGTCGGCAACAAGGACGCGCGGCTGGCCGTATTGCTTGAACAGTTTGCGAAAGAAGCGGTCTGCTGCCTTTGTATTGCGGCGTGACTGTACAAGAATATCCAGCACGTCGGGAGTATCCGAAACTCTGTGTATGAGCTTCAGCCCATGCGAGTTTGTTGGGTCACTTGTTGAACCGTTCTGGATATAAAATAGCGAAATGATTTCTTGCTGCAACCCACTCTCTGACGCACCGGCCAGCCTTCTCGAAGTTTCGGATCGCGAGATAGATCAGTTTCGTTGCGGCCTCATCGGTTGGGAAGCTGCCACGCGTTTTAGTGGTTTTACGGATGACGCGGTTGAG
>CAJJBH010000092.1 GCA_905182355.1 uncultured Paracoccaceae bacterium
TGTTTCTTTCCGCTGCATTTGGTCTTGGCATTGGGTATTTCACCTTAACACCTAGCCCTGATTATATTCTTACCAGTAGCGACAAGCTTGATCATCTTGTCGGATTCGCAGTTCTTTTGTTGCCCGCCGCCCTTTTATATAGGAACGCACTTTATTGGCTTTTGCCGAGTGCCATCGCCTTTGGCGGTGCCATCGAAATCATTCAACCCTACGTAAACCGCAGGGGAGAGTGGGGAGATTTTTGGGCGGACGCCGTAGGGGCTGTCATCGGGGTTTTAATAGGATTAACGCTTAGGTATATTTTTCACGCTCGTTTTGCTATCGCGCCACGTCGTTAGAACCAGGGCAGCGCCAATATTTACTTTGGTGATACCCCAAACAACACCCTTCCAAAATTCGATGCTGGCATCGACGTTCGTTGCCCAATTGACTTATTTTTGGAAAAAGAACATAGTGGCAACATCGATAATGGTCGAAACATACAAAAGGTGCCACTTGTTGCACAACACTCTATACCCAGCTCGCAGGCGATCTATCGTTCAAAAAAAATCCGACCCGTTTTCCAGCGCGCGAAGGATGCGGAAACGAACTTCATCTGATACTTGCTTAACCATGTTCTGAAATAGCTGCCGTACCTGAGGTCAAGACGAGCCTACGCGATAGCGAAAGATATAAAAACAAACGTTCACATTTGAACGTTTGTCCGTTACGGCACGCCACAGAAACGACTTTCTGTGGCGGCGGCGAAAATATTCTTGTTGTTAGTATACGCTCGCCCAAAAAATATGACGGGACGGTGACATATGGTACAGCTCGATGACACGTCTTGGTTTGTCGCTCAGCTGCGTCCGCAAGGGCTTGCACGCGCACAAGCACATCTCGGCAATCAAGGGTTCAAATGCTTTGCGCCAGGATTGCCCTCCACCACTATAAGGGCAGGCGTACAAAAAAAAGCCGCACACCTCTTTTTCCTGGTTATCTTTTTGTAAGCTTTGATCCAGCAAATGCTAGCTGGAGCACGATCAACAACACCCGCGGTATCGCGAGGTTGATCCTGAACCACCCTCATAAACCGACGCCCCTGCCCAGCAGCCTCATGGCGGGTCTGAAAGCCCGCTGTGACGCGGATGGTTTGCTACTGCCCCCACCCACCCTGAAGATAGGTGACCGGATCCGCATCCTATCAGGGCCTTTTGCGGACTTAGTCACGACAATTGAGAGTTTGCCTGGCCCCCAGCGCATCGGGGTGTTGATCGACCTTATGCGTCGCAAGGTCAGAACGTCTCTGCCCTTAGGCCATATTGAGAAGCTAGAATGATGGCTCGCTAATTTCAGCCTCATTTCCTCACGGCCTTACGCTGATAGCCTTCAGCCAACCACTTACATTTTAGCCAAATAGACGTTGAAGACCCTACATTCATGTGCGACCTATTTGGGAACAATCGGTTTTTAAATAGGAAACTATTAGAACATGACCCTCACCTGCTTCAAAGCATACGACATCCGTGGGCGCCTTGGCATCGATCTGGATGAAGAAATCGCCTACCGCATTGGTCGCGCCTTTGCGCAAACTTTGGGCACTAAGGCCGTGGTGCTTGGACGCGACGTACGTGCATCCTCCAAATCACTGGCGGACAGTGTTGCACAAGGGCTTATGGATGAGGGCTGTGAAGTGATGGACCTTGGGCTTTCCGGCACCGAAGAGATGTATTTTGCGACAACCCATTTTCAGGCTGATGGTGGCATTTGTGTGACCGCCTCTCACAACCCAATGGACTATAATGGGATGAAAATGGTTCGAGCAGGATCCGCCCCGCTTGATACGGCAACTGGATTGGCTAGAATCAAGGAACTTGCGGAACAAAACTCTCTCTCTGCCTCGCACACCACTGGCAACATCACTGATATAGCTAAGGAGGCCCGCGAGGCTTATGTGGATCGCATCGTATCCTTCGCTGATATCAGCGCCCTAAAACCATTGAAAATTCTAGTCAACGCAGGCCACGGAACGGCAGGCCCAACCTTTGATGCCATCGTAGAACATTTGGAAAAACGTGGAGCGCCCCTTAAGTTTGAGAGGCTCTTTCACGAACCAGACGGCACCTTCCCTGAAGGCATTCCAAACCCGCTCTTGCCCGAAAACCGCCCTAGAACCGCACAGGCAGTTCGTGACGCAGGTGCAGATTTTGGCGTCGCCTGGGATGGCGATTTCGATCGCTGCTTCTTCTTCGATCACACAGGCGCCTTCATCGACGGGGAATACGTGGTTGGGCTCTTGGCCGAGGCTTTTTTAGCTAAGGACCCCGGTGCAACAATCATCCACGATCCACGGGTCATCTGGAACACACAAGACATCGTTGAAAAGGCAAAAGGACGTGCTGTGCAAACACGCACCGGACACGCCTTCATCAAGCAAGCAATGCGCGAAGAAAACGCTGTCTACGGCGGTGAAATGTCAGCCCATCATTATTTCCGCGATTTCGTCCATTGTGACAGTGGCATGGTTCCTTGGATTTTGGTGGCAGAACTTGTCAGCCGTCACGGTTCCCTCAAAGACCTAGTCGCCCACCGGAAGGCAGCGTTTCCTTCATCAGGCGAAATCAACTTCACATTGGAAGACCCTAAAGGTGCAATTGAACGGGTCCAGGCGGTGTTTGAACTTCAAGCGACAGCTATCGACGAAATGGATGGCCTTGGATTCGAACTTGGCGACTGGCGCTTCAACCTACGCAGTTCAAATACAGAGCCCGTTGTTCGACTGAACGTTGAGGCACGCGGCGATGCCAAGCTTGTTTCTGATGGTGTTGAGTTGGTTAAATCACTTTTGATCGGGTGATCCTGCCTTTCTTGTATAGGCATGGTAGCTACGTTTGGATTATCGCAATCTGCATTATGCCACGCAGATAAAAGATCTCCTGACCATCTGGTGAATTTGCCGTCGATATAGACTATGTCAGCGCCCCATGAAAATATCTCCTCGTAAAAGCTGAGGACTCATAATACGAGTCTACTTGAAAATACGGCTTTAATCGTGATGAAACCTAAGCTGCTACCCTATCGACCAAACCTTCGGAGCTCATAATTATGTTTTATCCTTTAGCAAACACAACTTGGGACGCGGCGGAATATGCGGCTTTGCAAGACGTTATTTCGTCGGATCGTTTTACAATGGGTCCGCATGTTCGGGCATTCGAGGAAGCGTTTGCAGCGAAGTTTGGCAAAAAATATGCGGTGATGACATCGTCTGGGTCGACGGCCAATTTGTTAGGGATTGCAGCGACGTTTTACCATCCGGATTTCGGTTTTCAGGCAGGGGACGAAGTCATTGTTCCGGCCGTAAGCTGGTCCACAACCTACTTCCCAATCACTCAGACCGGTATGAAGTTAAGATTTGTCGATATAGATCCTAACACGTTGAACATCGACGTGGATCAGGTCGCAGCCGCAATTACACCGCGCACCAAAATGGTATTCGCAGTGAATTTATTGGGCAATCCGGTTGAGGCGGATCGACTTCGCGCGATTTGCAAAGACGCAGGCATCCTGTTGGCCGAAGACAACTGCGAGAGCATGGGGGCCAAGTTAGGGTCTGAAATGGCGGGTGCCTTTGGGTTATTCGGCACGTTCTCGACCTTCTTCTCACACCACATTTGCACGATGGAGGGCGGCGTTGTGATCACTGACGATCGCAAACTATATGACAACATGCTGTCTTTGCGCGCCCACGGTTGGGTGCGTGACTTGCCCGAAGACACCCACTTGCCGATGGACCCTGACCCGTTTGTGCGTCAGTTCCGCTTTGTGCTGCCAGGCTACAACTTGCGCCCGATTGAAATGGAAGGCGCGCTTGGTATCCCGCAATTGGCCAAACTTGACGGTTTTGTGGCTGCGCGTCGCGAAAACGGAAAACTGTTCCAGAAGCTTTTTAAAGACCATGCCCACGTCAGTATCCAACAAGAAACTGGCGAAAGCAGCTGGTTCGGGTTTGCGATGGTGCTACAAGGTAAGATGGCTGGACACCGTGCCCCTTTGGTTGACGCGTTTAAGGCTGCCGAAATTGAATGTCGTCCAATTGTCACAGGTAACTTCCTACGCAACCCTGTGATTGAGAAGTTGGATCACAGCGTCTCGGGCGACATCATTGCGGCTGACAAAATCGACGTTGATGGGTTGTTTGTTGGCAACCATCACCATCCTATTCCACAGCAGCTGGATCGTTTGATCGAAGTGGTGAATGCCACCTGCGCCAAGTTTTAACAAAGGACCAGACACATGGCCGATAAAAAAGTCGCCTATATCACAGGTATTACCGGACAAGACGGTGCCTATTTGGCGGAGCTGCTGCTGAACAAAGGGTACGAGGTTCATGGCGTCAAACGGCGCTCATCCTCGTTCAACACTTCACGTATAGACCATTTACAGATCGACAATCATCGCCCTGGCAATCTGCATCTGCATTATGGCGACATGACCGACAGTACCACGTTGATCCGCCAGATTGGGGATATTCAACCTGATGAGATTTATAACCTTGCAGCGCAATCACATGTGCAGGTTAGTTTTGAGATGCCAGAATACACCGCCAACGCTGATGCGGTTGGTGCTTTGCGTATTTTGGAAGCAATTCGGCTGTTGAAATTGACAGAAAAGACCAAATTTTATCAGGCCTCAACTTCGGAGTTGTACGGCAAGGTGCAAGAAATTCCGCAAAGTGAAACAACCCCGTTCTACCCACGTTCGCCTTATGCCGTGGCCAAACTGTACGCCTATTGGATCACCGTGAATTACCGCGAAGGTTACAACATGTTTGCCTCCAACGGCATCTTATTTAACCACGAAAGCCCGATCCGTGGCGAGACGTTTGTGACCCGCAAAATCACCCGCGCTGTGGCAGCGATTGGGCTTGGATTGCAAGACACGCTGTATCTGGGCAACATTGATGCGCAACGTGATTGGGGTCATGCCCGCGACTACGTTGAAGGTATGTGGCGTATTTTGCAGCACAATGAGGCGGATGATTTTGTTCTAGCGACTGGCGAAATGCATTCTGTACGTGCGTTTTGCGAAGCGGCTTTTGCGGCAACAGGCGTGAGCCTGCGGTGGGAAGGGACTGGCGTTGACGAAAAGGGCTATGACGCAAATACTGGGGCCTGTTTGATCCAAGTTGACGACCGTTATTTCCGTCCAACAGAAGTAGAGCAGTTGCTTGGGGACCCTACGAAAGCAAAAGAAAAATTGGGCTGGGTGGCCACAACTCCGTTTGCCGATCTTGTTGCAGAAATGGTTACAGAAGATCGCAAATTACTGGAAACCGAACGCCTCGCACGGCGTGCTTACGGCGCCAACGAGTAACCTGATGCGCGTTTTGCTTACGGGTGGTTCTGGCATGTTAGGGTCTGCTTTCCGCAGGCTGGCGCCCAACGTGGCCTCCGACATCAAGCTGCTTTGCCCGACCCGACACGAGCTTCCGCTTGAGGGGGCCAAAACAGTCAGCGACTGGTTGGTGTCAAATAAAGTAGAGGCCGTAATCCACGCGGCTGCCCGTGTTGGCGGGATTCAGGAAAATATTAACCACCCAGTAGACTTTCTGGTGGAAAATATGCGGATGAATGACGCGGTTATCATGGGCGCACACGGGGCCGGTATCGAACGCCTGATCTTCTTAGGCTCTTCTTGTATGTACCCGCGCGACTACCGCCAACCCTTGGAGGAAAACGACGTGCTGGCGGCCCCGCTTGAGCCAACCAATGAAGGCTATGCGCTGTCCAAGATCACCGCCTCGCGCCTATGTGACTACATCAGCGGCAGCCATCCACAGCGCAATTACCGCACGTTCATTCCCTGCAACCTGTTTGGCACCGAAGACCACTTTGGCTCTGTCGCCAGTCACCTCATTGCGGCGATTGTCACCAAAGTGATCAATGCCCGTGACAGTGGTGCCGACACGGTTGAGATTTGGGGCTCTGGCAATGCACGTCGTGAATTCCTGTTTACCGACGATCTTGTGCCATTCATGCTAGACACACTTTGTCGTCTTGAGAATTTGCCAGGTCTGTTGAACATCGGCTACGACAGTGATCATTCGGTCAACGAATACTACCAAATGGTTGCTGATCTTGCGGGCTACAACGGCAAGTTCACCCATGACACCAGCAAACCTGAAGGCATGATGCGCAAGTGCATGACCTCTGCGCGTGCCAAGTCCCTTGGGTTTGACGCCAAAACTGACATAAGACAGGCCTTGACCCAAGTCATTGCCGCATACGAAAAACAACGGGCGCCTTAAGCGCGTGTTTGCGATCAAAGGGATAACGCAATGACAGATATGATTGCCCCGATTTTACTGTGTGGTGGGTCAGGCACACGGCTGTGGCCCTTGTCGCGCAAAAGCTATCCAAAGCAGTTCTCGCAATTGTTGGGAAAC
>CAJJBH010000093.1 GCA_905182355.1 uncultured Paracoccaceae bacterium
GTCGCGAAAGACATATGCGTCAGTCAAACGGCCAGAGATTATCCGCAAGCTGACCAAAGACATCAAACTGCACGCATCAGTGGTCCAGGATGCATGGCTGAAAGCCAACCCCAACTTAGAAGCCGACGGGATCACGATCACCTGTAAAAAGGGGCATATCCAAGAGGCGCGGATCTGTCTGAGCGCGATTTAAAGCCGGTGCCGTGTGGGCAGGACGTGGTGCGCGATTGCCGGATGAAAGACGCGGTCTTTACGCCGGTTCGATAAGACGCGAAGATCAAAAAAATCAAATGAACAGCAGGCAAAACTATGATCCCCTTTGATGTAATATTGGTATTTATTGGCTTCGCTGCAGCACTTGCGGCGGTTCCAGGCCCCGACAATATTTTTGTGCTCACGCAGTCGGCAGTACATGGACGGCTTGCGGGACTGATTGTTACGCTGGGCCTTGCATCCGGCCTGATGTTCCACACAACGGCTGTGGCATTGGGTGTCGCGGTCATTTTTCAAACCTCTCAATACGCTTTTGTAGCGTTAAAATATGCAGGGGCTGCGTATCTGATTTACCTTGCATGGGGGGCTTTCACCGCCTCTACAGGGAAATTTGATAGCACCGAAACCTACTCTGAAACTGTTCCAAAACAATTCCTGCGCGGTTTGTTCATGAATATCGCGAACCCCAAGATCACCGTTTTCTTTTTGGCGTTTCTGCCGCAGTTCGTGGATCAAGCAAACGGATCAATGACGGCACAATTTTATCAGCTTGGGGGCCTTATGGCAGTAACAACAATTGTTATTTTTGGTGCCATCGCAATCGCCGCTGGCGCATTGGGGGATTGGATCAAAGGGTCACCAGCGACACAGATTTGGCTAAATCGAATCTCCGGGATCGTTTTTGTGGCTTTGGCGCTCAAGCTTGCGGCAACCAAGCAATAACAACTTCGCGCAACATTGTTTCACTCGATGTTGGAATGAGTATTTGTCGCCAAAAGAAACGAAAGATTAACCTTAACGGGGCAACTTAACCTCACGGCACAGGCTGGAGAGCCGATGGCCGCGTCAGAAGAAGCATCCGCTTCATGTTGCAGCCCATGTTTTGACATTGGATCGAAAGAGGGGCTGCAATATCTTGTTTTCTTTTGGCACTAAATACTCAAATTCAACACTGTGCATTTAGTAATAGGTCATCACCCACCCGCAACCATCATCACGATCTTGCCAATATGCCCACTGCTTTCCATCCGCGCATGGGCATCTGCCGCTTCAGAAAAATCAAACGTGCTGTCCATCACTGGCTTGATCTTACCACTGGCAATCAACGGCCAAACCACTTCGCGCAGATCCTGGGCAATCCGCGCCTTTGCCAGATCGCTTTGCGGACGTAGGGTACTGCCTGTGATCGTCAGGCGTTTCATCATCATCATCGCAAAATTCAGCTCAACCACTGGCCCCTGTAAAAATGCGATCTGAACCAGACGACCATCGTTGGCCAAGACCTTAACATTGCGCGGAATGTAGTCGCCACCAACCATGTCCAGGATCAAATCAGCGCCACCTTCAGCCTTCATCACCTCGACGAAATCTTCTTCTTTGTAGTTGATTGCCTTTTCAGCCCCCAGCGCCACACAGGCCGCACATTTCTCTGCCGAACCTGCTGTTGCAAAGACCCGCGCACCAAAAGCATTGGCCAGTTGGATCGCTGTTGTTCCAATCCCGCTGGAACCACCGTGGACCAAGAACCGCTCCCCCGCTTTTAGACCACCACGGGTGAAGACGTTGGACCATACGGTAAAGAATGTCTCAGGCAAACACGCCGCCTCTTTCAGTGACAATCCTTCAGGCACAGGCAGGCAATGCGCCGCAGGTGTCATCACATATTCGGCGTACCCACCACCGGGCAACAAGGCGCAAACCTGATCGCCAATACTCAGCCCCGCCACACCATCACCGATAGCGACAATTGTGCCCGAGGCTTCCAAGCCTGGCAAATCGCTGGCTGTTGGGGGTGGGGCGTACATACCCGCACGTTGCAACGCATCCGGGCGGTTCACCCCAGCATAAGCGACCTTCAGGACGACCTGACCGTGTCCGGCCTTGGGCAAAGGGCGCTGCGTCATCTGCAACACCTCTGGTCCACCGGGTTTCGTGATCTCTATAGCGCGCATCATTTCGGTCATGTCAGGTTCCTTTTGGTTTGAACCCACACTCACCGATCAGGCGGCGACGCGCAATGCTACTGACGCCCTACTGACGTGGTGTCGTCCAACTGCCTGGCAAACCACCACCCGACAGGTTTTGTGGCGCTTTGATCCGGCCCAACAGCCAGTTTGGGCCCGCCATTAACTTGCTCAGTGTCGGGCTTTCACGCACCTGCGCCTTTAACTTTTCGATCTGCATCACGTTATCAATCCGCCGATCCAAAAAAGCCCACGTCGGGGCATGATCAGGATCGTTATCACCCAGCCAATACAAAACCGTGGCGCTGTAAACCGTGCCTAAGGTGGCGCGCTTGGTGTACCAATTCACATCATCTGATGTGTCACCCAGCGCGGTCCAAATCGCATCAACCGTACCCCAGATCAACTTAGCCCCGTCAGCTGCATGGGTCGGAAGCGCAAACAACGTTGTGCCACGGCGCACCGCTTCTTTGTCCCCGACCGCTTCCAGACGAAACTGCACCGCCGCCGCAATACGGTCGCGGAAACGCATCTCGGTCAGGTCTGCAACCTTAAGACGTTCCAACATCAACGCATCACCGCGATGGTGGTATGCAATTGCTAAATCGACGGCACCGCGCGGGCACACCGCCTTGGCCATTGTTGGATCAATTCCAGCATCACGCACCGCTGCCTGAAACGTCGCTTCGGACCAACCGTCGAACGGGACATGATCCAGGGACGCATCTAACAATTGATCTTTGATATCTTGGTAGCTGACTGACATGGTGAACTCCTATCTGGCTTGCAGAACATTAAACAATGTAGGGCACCTTTGCTATCGGCCAAATGCCCGCAGGTCTTCGCAGCATGACGTAAACCAAGGCCAGCTTGCCCAACCGATCGCCCATTCACTTTTTGAGTGTGGGAGAAAATGGACCCAAACGGCACCTAGACGCGTTTGAAATAACGTGGCCAAATCAGTCATACATAGTTCAACTTAGGACAATAATTATGTCTTTTGCTAAAGCCACAGAAATCATCGCTTCATCTAAAAAATCATTCTACGATGCAATTGAAACCGGAATGAAACGGGCGTCCAAAACCCTTAAAGGGATCACTAGAGCTTGGGTTCCCAATCAAAAGGTTACTGTCAATGATGGAAAATCAGCGAATATCGCGTCGTCATGAAAGTGACATTCCTACTTGCCGAATACCCAAACTTGGTGAATCTCTAAAACTGGCGCTTCGCCAATCCCACAAACAAGCCGCTGTTTGCTTAAACCACCGGCAATGCAGTCGTCTTAAACACAGTGCGCAAAGCAAAGCTTGATTGCATCTGACCGACACCTGGCAAACGGGCCAGATATTGACGGTGGATACGGGCGAAGTCTTCGGTATCGGACGCCACGACTTTCAACAGATAATCCGCAGCCCCCGCCATCAGATGGCACTCCAACACGTCTGGAATTCGACCCACCGCTTTCTCAAACGCATCCAGCACTTCGTCAGCTTGACCTTGCAACGTGATTTCAACAAAAACCGTTGTTGGGACACCCATTTTGCGTGGATTTAGCAGGGCGACATAATCCCGAATATAGCCATCTTCTTCCAACCGCTGCACGCGGCGATGACAGGCTGAGGGGGATAGATTCACCACCTCTGATAGGTCCGCATTTGATAT
Organism: uncultured Paracoccaceae bacterium; assembly: GCA_905182355.1. GTDB lineage: Bacteria > Pseudomonadota > Alphaproteobacteria > Rhodobacterales > Rhodobacteraceae > Ascidiaceihabitans. Next base: position 3,841 of record CAJJBH010000093.1, read on the forward strand.
GCGTCCCTTACGTTGAAGGGCCGTTAGAATCCGCTTATCTGTTACGTCCAAGCTCATTGTCGAAGAATCCTTTCTTACTTTGACCAAATTATAGCAGAACCTTCGAACCAAGGGCAATATCGACGGACATATTACGTCACTCATTGCGCAAGGCCTGCGCAACAGTGAGGGATAAGTAATAAATCAAGGAGCAGGCATATGCACATTGGATGCCCAACAGAAATCAAACCACAAGAGTACCGTGTCGGGATCACCCCAAACGCAGCACGCGAGGCTGTGGCCCACGGTCACACCGTCACTATGCAAGCAGACGCAGGGATTGGCGCGGGCTTTACTGATGCAGATTACATCAGCGCAGGTGCGGTAATCGCTGAAACGGCGAAGGAAATTTTCTCAACCGCCAACATGATTGTAAAAGTCAAAGAACCACAACCCGTTGAACGAAAAATGCTGCGCGAAGGTCAAGTGCTGTTCACCTATCTGCACCTTGCTCCCGATCCCGAACAAACCAAAGATCTGTTGTCATCTGGGTGCACAGCAATCGCATATGAGACCGTTACGGACGCGCAAGGTGGGCTGCCCCTGTTGGCCCCAATGTCCGAAGTTGCAGGGCGTTTGGCACCCCAAGTTGGCGCGTGGACTTTGCAAAAAGCGAACGGTGGGCGTGGTGTTTTGATGGGCGGTGTACCGGGTGTTGGACCTGCAAGTGTCGTTGTAATCGGCGGTGGCGTTGTTGGCACACACGCTGCACGTATCGCGGCTGGCATGGGCGCAGATGTGACCGTTCTTGATCGTTCACTTGGACGGATGCGTTATCTTGACGACGTATTCGGCGGTCAATTCAAAACCAGCTACGCAAATGCAGGCAACACGATGGAACTCGCACGCCAAGCGGACTTGATCATTGGCGCAGTCCTCATCCCCGGTGCGGCAGCACCAAAGCTGATCAGCCGTGCGCAACTAAGCGAACTAAAGCCGGGAGCCGCCCTTGTTGACGTCGCCATCGACCAAGGTGGGTGTTTCGAAACATCCCGCGCCACCACACACCAAGATCCGATTTATGAAATTGACGGGATCATGCATTACTGTGTGGCGAACATGCCGGGCGCTGTTGCGCGTACTTCAACAATCGCCCTTGGAAATGCCACCTTGCCGTTCATGCTGGCATTGGCCGACAAAGGCTGGCGTCAGGCGTGTGAAGACGATCCGCATCTGTTGGCAGGTTTGAACGTACACGCAGGTCAACTGACCTATTTTGCTGTGGGCAAAGCATTGGGCATGGACGTTTTGTCACCTACGCTGGCACTTAAGGCGTAGATCATTTCGGTCTGCTTTATTAAGCTTTAAAATTTTGGGCATCGCTTGAAAACAAGCGGTGCCAATTCCCTGACCACTGTTTCAAAAAACGAAGTAATGTCAATTTTTAGACAGAAATTCACCTCAATTCTCCAATAAATTGCGACTGAATTGATCTAAATTTGTTTAATCGACAACAAGGAAATGACGTTGCAAGGAATGCTGCTTCAACGTACGAAATGACTGACCCATATTTTTCAGAGTTGAAATACCTAGGCGGTCCCACCCTCGACTTCATTGAAGTCGTTGTCGACGGCGGCACAAATGTTGCCAACATCACAGTTACTATTTACAACCCAAACGGTTCAGTGCGGTCGGCCAATCCGCTGGGCGTTAAGGTTGCGACCATCGCAGGCAAAGATGTCTACGTCATCGATACAACCAATTACCCAACCTTTACGGGCTTGGGCAAAAGAGACGCGATTTCGATTGATACGGGCGGCACCGTCCATAGCTTTGTCTCGTTCAATGACCGTCCCGCCGTTACGGCAACTGCAGGCCCTGCAAGCGGTTCAACCAGCACACAGATCGGCCAAGCTGGTTCAGGCCAATCCTTGGAAACCAGCGATGGTGGGGCCAGCCATATAACTCAAACTACGCCAAACAGCGGCGCTATTCCTTGCTTTGTGCGTGGGACACATATCGAAACATCCAATGGCGGGGTGAAAGTAGAAGACCTGCGTGCAGGCGATTTTCTTAGAATCTAAAACAGGGAATTGGTTGCGGCAAAGTTGATTTTATCAACCAAAGTTTCTGCACGTCTTTTGTACCAAAATCCGAAGTTGCGTCCAATCTGCATAACCGCAGGATGTTTGGGTCTAGGGTTGCCAGCCCGTGACTTACTGGTATCGCCGCAGCACCGTATTTTGGTCAGCTCCCCCATCGTGAAACGTATGTTTGGGGAACAGGGTGCTTTGGTGGCCGCGATCCGGCTCACATCCCTTCCAGGCATTTTTCAAGTCGACGATATTGATGACGTCGAATACTTCCACATCATCACACCCAATCACGAAATTCTAAACTCCGAAGGTGTTTTATCCGAAAGCTTCCTGATCGGACCAGAAGCGTCAAAAATCATAAATGCAGCCCAAATGGAGGATGTCGCATCTTTGTTTCCCGACCAGATCGCGTCTTGCGCCACACCATCTGCTGCCTGCTACATACCGACCAATAAGCTTCAGAAAAAACTTATAATGAGGCACGTAAAGAACAACCGTTCCATAGTCTGCCAATGACATAACAGATAAAAAAGGCCCGCAGTCATACAACTGCAGGCCCAAAGTCGGCCGATTTCGGCCAGATATTATTATATTGCTAAGCGTTACCGCTTATTTCTCCAAAGCAACCAGGATTTGTGCCAAAAGCTCTTCTTGTGTCGGGCCAGCTGGTGCTGGCGCAGGTGCTGCTTCTTCGGCTTTCTTCATTTTGTTCACTTGGCGTACCAACATGAACACAACAAATGCGATGACCAAGAAGTTAATGATCGCCATGATGAAGTTACCGTATGTAAGTTCCGCATCGCCAACATTTGCAGATAGACCAGCGAAGTCGATGCCGCCCATGAAGATGCCAATGATCGGGTTGATCAAGTCAGCAACCAATGAACCAACGATCGCAGTGAACGCAGCACCGATGATGATACCAACGGCCATGTCCATGACGTTGCCTTTGTTGATGAAGTCTTTGAATTCTTGTAGCATTTGAGTGTCCCTCGTTAAGTATACTTGGCCACCGCCTTAAGTGACGTTCGCCTATGCGCACTCGTTAACACATGTTTTCCCAAGCACGACCCCGTTCTCGCGGGGAAAATGAGCTGTTTTGTTTCACAATCATTTAGCATTGCGCCCAAATCGTAACGATTTATGGCAACTTTGATGTCAAAACATACCGCAGAATTTGGACCACTTGCGCTGGCTCTTTAACAACAGCCAAAGCCGCTGCATCAACCTCCTTCAAGGCATGCTGATGCTCGTCCTGATGCAGAACGATCAATGATTTACCCAAGGCTGCAGCATATCCTGCATCAAATGCAGCGTTCCACTGTTTGTATTTTTCGCCAAAGCGCACAACCACGATATCCGCGTCCTCAATCCCCTTGCGGGTGCGGATCGCGTTCAGTTTTGCACCTTTGTTGTCATGCCAAAACTTGTCTGCCTCAGCCCCCATGATTGCCACTCCGCAGTCATCGCTGGATGCGTGATCGGTCACTGGCGCATTAAACGTTAGGTCCAAATCAGCAGCGCCCTCAATGATCTGCTCGCGCCAATCAGTGTGAATTTCACCCGACAAATATACGTTCAACATCTTTTCAATCCTTTACGTTCAGCCGCGCAAAATGCCGCCCGTGGCTTTGCTTACTTTTTCGATAACCTTGGCACTCAGCGCCTCGATATCTGCATCCTTCAACGTTCCATCACGGGGCTGCAAACGCACAGTGATCGCAAGTGACTTTTTACCCTCGCCCAGCGAACCACCAATAAATTCGTCAAACACACGTACGCCTTCAATCAACGCTTTGTCCGCACCCGCCGCCGCATTCACAACCGTCAGGGAATCAACACTCATGTCCACCACAAAGGCAAAGTCACGTTCAACAGCCTGCAGATCACTGACGTCCATCGCGCCACGGTTTGCGCCAGATTTGCGCGGCAACGGCACCTGTTCTGGAAATACGGTAAAGGCCATCGCAGGTCCTTTAACACCCATCGCGGACAGAATAAGCGGATGCACTTCGCCAAATATGCCCAGCACCTTTTTCGGGCCTAGACAGATCAGACCGTGACGACCCGGATGCCACCATTCCGGTGCGCCGCGCATGACCTGAACCTTTGCAGGCGCGCCAATCGCGGCCAAGACCGCCTCGGCGTCGGCCTTTGCATCAAACACATCCACGTCGCGGGACGCACCGTGCACATCTTTGGGGCCCGTACGGCCAACCAACAGACCAGAAATCTGCAAATGTTCTTCCCCCGGCTCACCACCGTCAAAGACCGTGCCCACTTCGAACAGCGCCATATCAGCAGATCCACGCGCTTGATTGCGGGCAGCGGCCTGCAATAACGCGGGCAACAAAGCAGGGCGCATGTGGCTCATGTCTGTGCTGATCGGGTTTTCCAGCATCGTCGCATCCGTCCCACCGCCAAACAGTTTGGCGCTAGCTTGATCGATAAAACTGTAGCTTACACACTCGTTGTACCCGAGCGCCGCAGTCGTGCGGCGGGCCGCGACGACACGGCGTTGGATCGGGGTCATAACAGGTTTTGGCACACCATCTGTCAGGCGCGGCAATGGACGACCCTGCAACTTGGTCAGGGACGCAATGCGCGCAACCTCTTCGACCAAGTCTGCTTCGCCCTGCACATCTGGACGCCAGCTGGGAACATGGGCCATGTTGCCCTCAAGTTTAAAACCCAGGGCCGTCAGTGTCTGACGCTGTGTGGATTCGGGAATGTCCATTCCGACAAGCGATTGCACACGTGCCGCATCCAATTTGTAAGCTCGGGCAACATTGGGCATCTTACCCGCCACAACAACACCGGATGCTTCGCCGCCGGCGTTCTCTACGATCATACGGGTCGCATGTTCCAAACCATCCGGGGTAAAGGCAGGATCTATTCCACGTTCAAAACGATAACGCGCATCCGAATTTATCTTAAGCGCACGGCCCGCATAAGCTGTTCGGACTGGATCAAAATAAGCAGCTTCCAGAAACACATTCACAGTCTCTTCGGTGCAACCCGTGTTTAAGCCACCCATAACGCCACCAATACTTTCGACGCTATCCGCATCAGAAATAAGGGTCATGCCTTCGGACATTGTATATTCTTTTTCGTCCAGCGCCATCAAGGTTTCGCCACCTTTGGCACGGTGAATCCACAGCATGTTGCCGCCAATCTTATCCGCGTCAAACACGTGCAAAGGGCGGTTGCGATCAAAGGTGAAAAAGTTGGTCACATCGACCAAGAATGAAATCGGGCGCAACCCAATGGCCCGCAAAATATCTTGCAACCAAACAGGGCTTGGACCGTTCTTAACGCCGCGAATAACGCGCCCGTAAAAGACCGGGCATTGGTCAAGTGTATCATCATCGATGGTCACAGTGACAGGACAGGCAAATTCAGCTTCTACCGGAGGACAGTCGCGCGGCTTTAGCTTGCCCAAACCACGGGCAGCCAAATCACGGGCAATACCGCGAACGCCCAACGCATCGGGACGGTTTGGGGTGATCGCAATTTCGATCACCGGATCCACTTTGGCCGGGTCATTTTTCGCCAACCAATCAACAAAGGGTTGGCCAACTTCGCCATTCTCAAGCTCAATAATCCCGTCGTGTTCGTCGGACAATTCCATCTCATGTTCAGACGCCATCATGCCGAAGCTTTCGATGCCACGGATTTTACCAACGCCAATTGTGATGTCCAAACCCGGCACGTAAACGCCCGGTTTGGCCACAACCACGGTAATCCCTTCGCGGGCATTTGGTGCGCCGCAAATGATCTGTTTCATGCCTTCATCCGTGTCCACCTGACACACACGCAAACGATCTGCGTCTGGGTGTTTTTCCGCACTCACAACTTTACCAATGGTGAAATCTGCCAGCTTCGCGCCGCGATCTTCAACCCCCTCAACCTCAAGACCAAGGTCCGTCAAAGCATATGTGATGTCATCAATGGATGCGTCGGTTTCCAGATGATTTTTTAGCCAGGACAACGTGAATTTCATGAGACTGCACCTTTGAGACGTCGTGTTTTGAATTGCCTACGGCAATGGCAAATTACTGCCAAAAGTGCAAGGGGCCAGACGAAAGCCAGCCTGTGGTGCACCTACCTAATACCGACACGATACCGACGTATTACCGACGTTGGCATTTGGCTGTTTTCTTAGGGGTAAGTCGGCGTACGGCCCAGCAGTTCATCCAGCTGCCGCGCGATCCAGCCATGGGGAATAAAGTGGCCTCCAGCATGCACATCTAACGTGACTTTATGCCCGTCATTGCAGGTGTCCCACGTCGTCCGATCAAAGGACAGAAAATCGACGGCGTTCCATTTTCCTTGGCCCTGCCCCTTGCCGCAGCCAAACTTATCACGCCACAATTTCACAGGATACGTCGTGTCCCCACCACGCCCGAATGGGAAATCCATAACCGTGTCATTGGTCCCATGCACATGGCGAACTTCGCGGGGGCCTTCGGGGCAAATCACGTCCTGATTAAGCGTGCCAGACACCGCGATCAGCGCCGCAATATCGTTGCCACTTTCACACGCAAACCGCCACGCCATCGCCGATCCATAAGAATAACCCGAGACGTAAATTCGCTCCAGATCAATTGGATAAGTCTTGGCCACATCCGCTAAAACCGCATCGCCAAACGGCACATCATCCGTGTTATCCCCCCAGAAATCCCAAGTCTTGCGATTGCCGTTAGGGGCGATCAGCAACACGTCTCGGCGTCGTGTGGCACCCGAGATGCGTTGATGCTGAACAGGCAATGCGCCGGTACGTTGCCACCCATGAAAGTGCATCAAAACAGGCAGTTTCGTTTCGCCGTCCCACCCGTCAGGCACTTTCACATGATAACTGCGACCACTGTCCAGCTCACACTGGATATCAAGCTGGCAGGTGTCTTTCCACGGGCCCATCGCCAAGGCAGGTGTGGCGAAAAGGGCGGCGATCAGGAGGGCGATATATTTCATATTGGGGAGGCTACGGATTGGAGTGGGAATGTCACGTCACAAAGGCGTTGGTCGATTAAAACTCTATCCCCAACTTTTCCGCGGCCTCTTGCTTCAAGTAAGCAACTGCAATGTCTTTCATCATACCCAACGTTATCCCACCAAGTTCTGCGGCACCCGTTTTTGTCTTGGCCCAAATTGTATCAGAACGTATGGCATCCAAGTAATCGTGACCTTGGTTAGTCATCCGGAACCCACTGTTTGAGATTTGTGTCATAAATCCTGCGTCACAAATTAAGTTCACATGATATGCGTACTCACGTTCTTCGTCCGTTGAGGAATAGTTCTCACGCAAGATCACCAATTAATCCGCTTGTGCTTCAATATCCAATAATATTTGACGGATTAGATCGTTGTCGCGCTTCACCTACTCAACCCACCACGCAACGTCGGCATATCCAGCGCACTAAACCCGTAGTGACGCAGCCAACGCAGGTCTGAATCAAAGAACGCCCGCAAATCCGGAACTCCGTATTTCAGCATCGCAATCCGATCGATTCCCATGCCAAAGGCAAAGCCTTGCCATTCATTCGGGTCAATCCCACCAGCCTGCAACACCTTCGGATGCACCATGCCAGAGCCAAGGATTTCGAGCCAGTCATCACCCTCTCCAACCTTCAACGTGCCGCCTTCCCATGAGCAGCGAATATCGACTTCGGCTGATGGTTCGGTGAACGGGAAGTGCGAAGCGCGGAAACGGATGTCGACGTTATCGACTTCGAAATACGACTTCACAAACTCTTCCAAAACCCATTTCAGGTTCGCCATCGAGATGTCTTTGTCGATCGCCAAACCTTCAACCTGATGGAACATTGGCGTGTGCGTTTGATCATAGTCCGCGCGGTACACACCACCCGGACAAATGATGCGGGTCGGCGCACCCGTCTTTTCCATCGAACGGATTTGAACCGGCGATGTGTGCGTGCGCAACACGT
>CAJJBH010000094.1 GCA_905182355.1 uncultured Paracoccaceae bacterium
ATCTAATTACCCATTCGGGTGGCTTCCATGCAGACGAACTGCTGTCTTCAGTAATAGTTACTCACCTTTTCCCTCAGGCGCAGCTGCGCCGCACCCGAGATCGTGAATGGCTGAAGCCCGCAACAGATAAGATTATCTATGATGTTGGTGGTGATTATAGTTCTGAAGCACAAATATTTGACCACCATCAACGACCTGGTCCTTTGCGCGAGGATGATCAGCCTTTCAGTTCATTCGGTCTAGTCTGGAAGCATTTTGGCCGCGATTACTTGGCTGCATTGGACGTCCCAGAAGATGACGTTGAAGCTATACATGCCAAGTTTGATGCAAAGTTTGTCCTGCCTATTGACCTATTGGACAACGGTGCGATGGAACCCTCGGTGGCTGGGCCGCTGTCAATCTTAACGCTCCCCTCGCTTTTGGGCAGCCTAAAGCCTGTATTTGATGACACATCGCCAACCGCGGATGATGATGCTTTTTTCAAAGCGCTCCCTATCGCCGCAAGCTTTGTTGAAGCTGCACTGCGCAACCTTGCAGCAAAGGCACGTGCGGAAGGTGTTGTGCTCACAGCCATTGCGAACGCAGGCACATCACCTATTCTTGAGTTGCCAATGGGGATGCCTTATCGTTCTGCATTGGATTTGGCAGAAGCTGATCACATCATGTTTATGATCAATCCGCGTGGTGCCGACTGGACCCTAAATGGCATTAAACTGTCAAATGATACGTTTGATCAACGCGCCGACTTACCTGCTGCTTGGGCTGGTCTGACAGACGTCGCATTGGAAAATGCGAGCGGAGTCATTGGTGCCAAATTCTGCCATAATGGACGCTTTATCGCCGTTGCCGACTCTCGCGACGCGATTTTGAAAATGGCGGAACTGGCAGTAAAAGCAATTATATAGTGCAGGCCTAAGGGCTCGCTCCGATTGGGCAATAAATTCTAGCACTTATATATTTTCGTCGAAGTAAATTTTACACGGTATTCGATCTGTATGGCAGGAAGCGACGGCGCGTAATTTGAAGTCTTGTTGACATTTAGAAGTTCAAAATTCTATCGTGTTTCACAGTGCGGAATGCTGTTTCGCAAAACGCTGGCCGCCAGATTTGGTTTTCTGGATCAAACACCAGCGGGTATGGAATTCTTTGGGAGAGACACATGAACTATTTTACTTCTTCAATTGTGGCGCTGGGTTTGTCGACCGCAATGGTCGCGGCGCAGGACATAGATCTGCCTAAACAGCTTAGCTGGACGGCATATGGTACTGGGTCTGCGGGTTATAACCAGTCTGTGGCGATCGGCGCTGCGTTGCAAGATGCGACTGGCGTAAACTTGCGCGTGCTACCGGGCAAAAATGATGTGTCACGTACGGAACCGTTGCGCCAGGGTCGTGTCCAGTTTTCTGCGACAGGTGTGGGCGGCAGTTTTATGGCCCAAGAAGGCGTTTTCGATTTTGGCGCTGAAAACTGGGGGCCGCAGCCTGTCCGCGTGCTGATGGCGAACAATGGTGGTGCAATCAACCTTGCTGTGGGTGTTGCCGCTGATCTTGAAATCAAAACTTTCGCTGATTTAAGAGGCAAGCGCGTCGCCTTCATCGTAGGTGCGCCTGCCTTGAACGTGAACACAGAGGCCTATCTGGCTTATGGTGGTCTGACATGGGACGATGTGGAGCGTGTAGATTTTGGCGGCTACGGTGCCAGCTGGAATGGCCTCATCGAAGGTCAAGTCGATGCGGCGTTTGCCTCCACCAATTCTGGGAAAGTATATGAGGCCGCAGCGGGTCCACGTGGATTGTTCTGGCCACCAATCGATCCAACCAAAACTGAAGAGTTTGCTAAGATGCAGTCGATTGCACCGTTCTTTAAATTGAACAAAGCGCGTGTTGGGGCAAACATCGATGGCACTGACGGTTATCAGGGAGCAGGTTATGCCTATCCAGTGCTGACTGCGATGGCTGCGACTGAAACCGGTCTTGTTTATAATATGACCAAGGCGATGGTTGAATTGTTCCCGAAGTATGATGGTAATTCGCCTGGCATCGGTGGCTGGGCGATTGATAAGCAAAACATGGAATGGGTGGTCCCTTACCACGAGGGCGCAATCCAATACTTCCAAGAGGCTGGCGTTTGGTCAGATGCCGCCCAAGCACACAACGACAACCTGATTGCACGTCAGGCTGCACTGGCTGCAGCGTGGGACGCAACAAAGGCGACGAACCCAACAGATTGGACAGCGGCATGGACAGCTGCCCGTCGTGAAGCATTAAATGCTGGTGGGTTCAAAGTCGTATTTTGATCTACTAAGGATGACTAAATTGGCCGATCATATGATCGGCCGATTTGCCTGATACTGACAAGAATTTGAGTAAGCCAATGAATGATCAGAACACATCTGCGCTGAATGCCAACGGGCTGGAACAGGTTGCAATTGACGGTGAAACCCCATCAGAGCGTTTGGCAGGGCCTGCCAGATGGGTTGTTGTGATCGGCACAGTGCTTTCACTCGTTCTTGTGATCAACCAACTTTTTAACATTCAGCTTTTTGGGATTGTCCTGATTGAAGGACGTTACCTTTACATCCTGGGGGGGTTGTTTTTGGCCCTTAGTTTCTTGATCTTTCAGATGCGTGGCGGCAAAGGCGGTGTTCCGTCCCTGCTGGACTGGGCGCTTTTTTTAGTGGCTCTTGGCAGCACAGGTTATCTTGCCCAAACGGCCCAGCAGAACCTATCACAAGGCTGGGAATATGCGGCACCACAAACGGCACAATATGTTTCAGTTGTTTTCTTCTCTCTTATTCTCGAAGCCACTCGACGTGCAGGCGGATTGGTCTTGTTTTGTATCGTTCTTTTCTTTGCGTTCTATCCAACGTTTGCAGGTAACGTGCCGGACCCGTTTTCAGGCTTTCAAAGCACGTTTATGCAAACAGTTCCCTATCACATCTATTCGGCTGAAAGCTCTTTTGGCATCCCAATGAAAGCGTTTGGTGGTGTCGTTATTGGCTTCATCCTATTTGGTGCGGTCCTGCAACGCACAGGTGGGGGGCAGTTTTTTAACGACCTCGCGCTCGGTCTGGTTGGCGGGTATCGCGGCGGTGCAGCCAAGGTTTCAATTTTTGCCAGCGGTTTTATGGGCTCTATGTCTGGCTCTGTTATCTCGAATGTTCTGACAACTGGTGCCGTTTCTATTCCAGCTATGCGTAAGACAGGCTTTAGCGCAAAGACTGCCGCCGCTACAGAGGCCTGCGCCTCTACAGGTGGTGTGTTAATGCCGCCGATCATGGGGGCCACGGCCTTCATCATGGCATCGTTTTTGTCACGGCCATATGTTGAAATCGCATTGGCAGCGGCTATTCCCAGCATATTATTCTACTGGGGACTGTTCACACAAATTGATGCCTATTCGGCGAAGCGTGGTCTGCGCGGCCTTCCCAAACCAGATCTGCCCCGTCTAAAGGAAGTGATGCAAGAGGGCTGGCCTTATATCTTCGTCTTTGCGCTGTTGCTTTATATGATGATTGGGTTGCGCCAAGAATCCTCGGCCCCGTTTTATGCCACCGCATTGTTACTGGTCGTTAACCAATTTCGTGTGCGGTTTCGCCTCAACATGCAACGCCTTGGTAACATGGTTGTTGGCGTCGGAATGGGGCTTGCAGAATTGACTGCGATCTTGCTGGGGGTGGGGCTTATTGTTGGGTCATTCTCGGCCACTGGCCTTGCGGGTACTTTGGTTAACGAACTGGTGTTTATGGCGGGCGACAATACACTTGTGCTTTTGTTGATGGGCGCATTGACCGCGTTTATCTTTGGCATGGGAATGACCGTCACAGCCTGTTACATCTTCTTGGCCGTTGTGCTGGCCCCAGCACTTGAGGCAGGTGGTTTGAACCAACTCGCCGTCCATCTTTTCATCCTTTATTGGGGTATGGTCAGCTACATCACCCCACCCGTTGCGCTGGGCGCGTTTGCCGCGTCGACCATGGCGGGGTCCAACCCAATCGCCACAGGATTCGAGGCGATGCGTCTTGGCGGTGTCATCTATATCGCGCCGTTCTTTTTCGTGCTTAATCCAGCCTTAATCGGTCAAGCCCCCGCGTGGGAAGTCACTGTTGCGCTTAGTTCTGCGTTGATCGGTGTGGCGATGATATCATCGGCGCTTCAGGGGTACGTAAGCCTTGTGGGCCCATTAACAGGTGCGATGGCACTTCCGCTTCGGGTGATACTGTTCTTTGGTGGTGTCTTGATTGCCATGCCGCAAAACGAATTGGTAGGCCTTGGCTATGGGATGTCTTTTGCCATTGGGGCTGTCTTGTGTGCCCTACCACTTTGCACTGCGTGGCGAGCAATCCCT
>CAJJBH010000095.1 GCA_905182355.1 uncultured Paracoccaceae bacterium
GCGAACGCAAAAAAAACGCTTCAAAGTGACAGTAAGCTAGACAGCTATGCCGTGCCCATTGGGCCATTCTTAAACGGCACTATGCAAACCCAAACGATTGAGGGCAGGGTTAGTAGATCTGCATGGCGTTTTGCATCGTCGGGTGTGACGACGCTTCAGGTGTTGGCTCCGTTACGTGATCAGTTGTTGGAAAGTGGTTTCGCCAAAGTATTAGAATGCGATCAGATTACTTGTGGGGGTTTTGATTTTCGATTCGGGACCGAAGTGCTGTCAGCCCCTGACATGTATGTGAATATCCGCGCTTACCGCTTTTTGACCGCTATAAAAGGTGATACCGTTAAACCTTCCGAGGTTATAAGTTTGTTGGTCAGCACGTCTGGAACAGCAGCCTACATTCAGATCATCCAAGCTGGAAAAATGGGCGATAATTTGATGAATGTCGAAACGATAGCCCGTGTCCCGACATCCGCTTTGCAGCCAAAAATTGGTATCGAAAGGCCGTTGGAGGAAGATCTGCTTAGTCGCGGATCAGCCGTCCTAAATGGTTTGGATTTTACAACAGGGACTTCTGATTTGGGTGTTGGTCCATTTTCGATATTGAAAGAACTTGCAGCATTTTTTGCCACGCGAAACGATATTCGTTTGGTCCTTGTGGGCCATACGGACAGTGTTGGCGCGCTAGATTTTAACATAGCACTTTCAAAGCGACGCGCAGCCTCTGTCCGGATGCGGTTGCTTGACGTTTACGGTCTTGACGCAAGCCGTATTGAGGCAGAGGGCAATGGCTATCTGGCCCCGATCAAATCAAATTTGGACAGTGCAGGACGTTCTGCCAACCGCCGTGTTGAAGTTGTTGTATTGCCGCTGAATTAGGGCTTCCAAAAACAGTCAATGACAGTTCCCAGTATGAAAAAGGCTCCGATGCGTATTGCACCGGAGCTTTGGTTTTTTCCGAGGGGAGGTTGGAAAAAGTTACCAGTCCGCAGCACCTTTGTCGGCAAAGGCGTGGGCTAGAAAATCGATAAAGGCGCGCACCTTAGGCTGTGTGAAGCGGCCTGGTGGATAGACGGCGTAGATGCCTTGTGTCTCAACAGGCAGCTCTGGAATAGCGTCCACGATCAGCCCTTGGCGCATCGCATCTGCATATAGAAAGCTGGGAAGATACGCGATGCCAAGACCTGAAATCGCTGCGTTCAATAGAGATTGGCCATCGTTGACTGAAAGCCATCCAGCGGTACGCACCTGGCGTTTTTCACCAGATGGTGCTATCAGTTTCCACATGTTGCCACTGCTTTGATTTGAATAGTGCAGCAATTTGTGGTCATTCAGATCGTCGATTTTTTCCGGCCGGCCATATTTCTCGAAATAGGCGGGTGATGCAATCATACGCTGTGTCGTTTCGGTCAACTTGCGCGCTCGCAGGCTGCTGTCTTCCAGCTCGCCGATGCGCACGGCCATGTCAAACCCTTCAGAAATCAACTCAACGTAGCGGTTGTTTAGAACCATGTTGACCGTGATGTCTGGGAAATCTTCTAGAAATTCGGACAGTGCAGGAGACAGGTGGTTAACCCCAAAATCAGTCGCAACCGAGATGCGTAAAAGGCCAGAAGGCGCTGATTGCATGGATGTGACCAATGCGTCGGCTTCACCTGCGTCGTTCAAAACGCGTTGGGCGCGGTCATAATAGGCCAAACCAATTTCGGTTGGTGATACACGTCGTGTTGTTCTGTTCAAAAGGCGTGCGCCAAGGCGGGCCTCAAGGCTTGATACGTGTTTAGAGACGGCGGACTTGGAGATGCCCATCTTCTTGGCCGCGTCGGTAAAGCCGCCTTGGTCAACGACCGTGGCAAAAGCTTCCATTTCTGTAAGGCGGTCCATTGGCCAATCCCTTCACTCAAGTTTCTAACTGTTCGTAACTTAAGCTCGTGTATCAGGGCCAATAAGGGCAGGATCGCGGCGCTGATGGGATAATAAAGGGGTAATTGCAGGGATCGTTCATGGCATGGAAACAGCGGAACAGTCTGTTCTCATTAGCCTTGCAAGGTGGTGTCGTAGGATCTGCGACGCTCAAGCCAGTTGTTTTTATGGCTTGAGCGTCTCCTTTGTGCAAATATATTGAGGGGGATCGCCGCAAAACACATCGACAGCGACTGCTGCCTACAATGTTGCTGCCAAACGCGTCCCTTGATCGATGGCACGTTTTGCGTCCAGTTCCGAAGCCACGTCAGCGCCCCCAATTACGTGGCATGCAATGCCTTTCGCTTCTAACGCATCCGCCAAACTCCGTTCAGGAACCTGCCCGGCACACATCACAATTGTGTCTGCGTCGATCAACGTTGGGTTTTCGTGAGCTTCGCCAAAAGATACATGCAAGCCTTTTTCGTCGATCCGCTCGTAGTTCACGCCACCTACAAAGTTCACTTCTTTCATTTTCAGCGCGGCGCGGTGGATCCAGCCTGTTGTTTTGCCCAGACGTTTGCCATGCTTTTCTGTCTTGCGCTGGACCAATGTGATCTCACGTGCAGCCGGTTCGGGTTGTGGCCCTTCAGGTGCCAGTCCGCCGCGGTGTTCGGATGGATCGGTTACACCCCATTCACGCATCCACGCTGGTAGGTTTTCGGTTGGGCTGTCGCCTTCGTGGGCAAGAAATTCAGAAACATCGAAGCCAATGCCACCCGCGCCGATAACTGTGACACGTTTGCCAACAGGGGCTTTGTGGCGAAGCACATCAATATAGCTAAGAACGTTATCGCCGTCTTGGCCCGGAATATCTGTGTCACGTGGCAAGACACCCGTCGCGACGATCACCTCGTCATACCCTGTGAGATCGTCAGCGACGACAGTGCGGCCCAGTTCAGTTTTAATGCCCATCTCAGCAATCATCGTGCGATACCAGTCGACAAGCCCCCAGAATTCTTCTTTGCCTGGCACTTGTTTGGCCATATTCAGTTGGCCGCCAATCTCGTCGGACTTGTCGAAGATCGTTATGGTGTGGCCACGTTCAACCGCAGCCATTGCCGTCGCAAGACCAGCGGGGCCAGCCCCAACGATGGCGATATTCTTTTTGACTGTAGCCACAGGCAACGTCAGTTCTGTTTCATAACAAGCACGCGGGTTCACCAAACAAGACGAGATTTTGCCACCAAACGTGTGATCCAAGCAGGCTTGGTTGCATGCAATGCAAGGTGCGATCTGGTTTGCCTTGCCGTTCATTGCCTTAGAGACGAAATGCGCATCGGCCAACATGGGACGCGCCATCGACACCATATCGGCGCAACCCGTCGCCAAAACCTCTTCGCCAACTTCTGGGGTATTGATGCGATTGGATGTGATGACAGGGATGTTCACCTGACCCATCAGTTTTTTGGTGATCCAAGAAAACGCGGCGCGTGGAACGGACGTGGCGATTGTTGGAATACGCGCTTCGTGCCAGCCAATACCAGTGTTTATGATCGTCGCGCCTGCTTTTTCGACTTCCTTGGCCAGCTGGATCACCTCATCAAACGTCGATCCGTTGGGGATCAAATCAATCATCGATAAGCGGTAAATAATTATAAAGTTCTCGCCTACCGCCGCGCGGGTGCGTTTGATGACTTCGATTGGCAAACGCATACGGTTCTCATACGAACCGCCCCATTGATCTGTACGCTTGTTGGTGTGCGTGACGAGGAATTGATTCAGGAAATACCCCTCGGATCCCATGATTTCGACGCCGTCATATCCAGCTTGTTGCGCACGTGCAGCTGTCGCCGCAATATCGTTGATTTGTTTTTGAATACCTTCTTCATCCAGCTCTGCAGGCGGAAACGGCGAGATTGGGGATTTAACAGGCGATGGTGCCACACAGGCTGGATTGTAGGCATACCGGCCTGCGTGCAAAATCTGCATTGCGATCTTACCGCCCGCATCGTGTACGCGCTTTGTAACGATGGAATGGTTTGCGACATCTTCTTCGCTGGTCATTTCAGCTGCACCAAACGCCACAGAACCTTCAGCGTTTGGGCCAATACCACCGGTGACCATCAAGCCAACTTCGCCGCGTGCGCGTTCGGCGTAAAACTCAGCAACGCGGTTCCAGTCCTTTGTTTCCTCAAGGCCCGTGTGCATTGATCCCATAAGGACACGGTTCTTAAGCGTGGTGAACCCAAGGTCCAGCGGCGCAAGTAGGTGTGGATAATCAGACATAGTGGACCCCATTTTGTACATTTGTGTGTTGATCACCTAAAGGCGGTGTCCATGTCACGCACAACGCCGCGTCATCGTGTTTGTGATATTTGGTGAGGCACGTTAAGTCACTGAAAAAGGAGATTGTGATGATACCCGAAGAGATTGCGAAACTGCCTTATCGCCAGAATGTTGGCTTGATGGTGTTGAACGGTGATGGTGATGTGTTTGTGGGGCAGCGTAAGGACAACGCGGTTTCTGCGTGGCAAATGCCTCAAGGTGGCATTGATAAGGGTGAAGACACGCAGGCCGCAGCGCTGCGCGAGCTTGAAGAAGAGACGGGGATCAGCCCAGATTTGGTAACCGTACTAGCAGTCAGTAAAGGCTGGATTCCTTACGACTTGCCACATGACCTGATTAAGAAGTTATGGAAGGGTAAGTACCGGGGCCAAGAGCAAAAATGGTTTTTGCTGCGCTTTCACGGAACTGACGATCAGGTAAATATTCAAACCGAACATCCCGAGTTTTCACAATGGCGCTGGCTGAAAACCGCCGAACTTGTAGATAACATTGTACCGTTCAAGCGGGATGTCTATGTCAAGGTAACCGAAGAATTCAAAGAGTATTTATAACATGCGCTTTATCGCCATTGCCGTAAGTCTAATCCTACCTGTTCAGGCGTTTGCCTTGTCATGTATCGCACCGTCTGTTGAACTAAGTTATGCGAAGGCTGCGA
>CAJJBH010000096.1 GCA_905182355.1 uncultured Paracoccaceae bacterium
AATCCTTAGCGGAAACCCTTGCAAGCCTTGTCATGGTCAACGTCATCTCGCCTGGGTTCCCGATGGTCTTTTCCAACTGGCCCTTGGTCATCGATCTGCGCAGCGGCGCCTTTGCGGGTGGGAACCTGATTTACGAAAGTTCGGGCATGACAGCCGCCCTGTTGGGTGTCAGTTTCGAGGCGTTTATTCTAGATGATGAGATGCACGCCATGACCTACCGTGCCCTGCGCGGTGTGGAGGTGTCGGAAGAGAACCTAGGCTTTGACGCGATCTGCGGTGCCATCCTAGGGGATGGTCATTTCTTGGGGGCGGATCACACCTATCAAGCGATGGAACGCGATTACCACTACCCCAAACTTGCTGACCGCGAACAGCCCCGCACATGGGAAGAGAACGGCGCCCTAGACGCATGGGCCCGCGCCAAAGCAAAGGCCCAAGAAGTTCTTACGAACCATCATCCAGAATACCTGACCCCTGATCAAGACGCCCAGATCAAAGCGGCATTTAAGATTGTGGGTTAGAAGAGCTGAAGGTCTTTTTGCCCGCTCTGAATCTCTGCCAAGTTTGGCATATTCTGCACGGGTGCCGCTGTCGGCACAGACCCCGGCATCGCAACTGTGGCAGGGCTTGCCATCGCGGCAAAGACTGCGCTTGGCTTGGTCTCTCCCCGTATCTCGCGCAGCAGCGTTTTGTGATCCGGCATAGCGCGCACAATTTGCGCCAACTCTTGCTTGGCCGCCTTTTGGAATTGGAACCAGATCGGTTTGCGCAAAGGCCGCACATTTTCAATTGTCCCCTTGCCAAACCCGTTCTTGTACACCTGTTTCCCTAGCAAAACCGCCTGATAGGTTTTGTAGTCAAACAATGTTGCGGAATCCACGTCAGAGGCGTTGGGCAAGCGATGCTTCCACACCTCTAGGTTTTCGGCCAAACGATCCGGTATTTTCATCTCTGTCCGTGCATCGATCCAATATTGATCATCGGTGCGATTGCCCAATTTGTAGTGCAGGCAGATAAAATCAAGCACCTCGTCATATACACGGCCCATCTGGCGATTGTAACGATCCCGCAGCGGCGGCGACATATCCTTGCCCGGCAGGTTTTCAGCCAACCAGCGCGCCGCGTGATCAACCATGTGGATCGCAGTGCTTTCGAGCGGTTCAATGAAACCACCCGCCAAGCCAATCGCGACACAGTTTTTAACCCATTGATTGCGCACGCGCCCGATACGCATTGGAATAATACGTGGCTCGCCGTCTTTACCAGACTCACCCAACCACTCCATATACTCATCGCGGGCCTGTTCATCTGTGCGGTGGCGGGACGAATATACATAGCCAGTGCCAACGCGATTAAACAGCGGCACACGCCACGTCCAACCTGCACCCAAAGCTGTAGATCGCGTCGCACTTTCGATCTTTTCGGGATCGGGATGTTTAACTTGCAACGCCATCGCGCGGTCATTTGGAAGGTATTCGGAATAATCAAGGAACGGTTCACCCAGCGCCTGATTGATGATCAAACCACGGAAGCCCGTGCAATCAATCACCAGTTCAATGTCGTGCTGGCCACCCTTTTCCAATATCAGATGCGAAATGTTGCCACCTTCATCCTTGTGGACCGATACCACTTCGTCCTGAATATGTTTCACACCACGTTTGGTGCACACCTTCGTTAGCATGCCCGCGAACTTCACAGCATCCAAATGGTAGGCATAGCCAAAGCGGTTATCGAACGCAGGTGCCCCCAATTCACGGGCCCCTTTGCACAGACGGGAAAGATCATCATGCGGCGTTACCGATTGGACAAAATCGCGATCACCGTTCCCAAACTGGTGAAAATATTCTGCCGCATCGACATCTCCCAAGGCCGGACCGTGACCAAACGGATTCATGTAATCAATCGGCTTGCCTGCAGCGTCATGGTTCCAATTGCAGAACTTTACACCCAATTTGAACGAAGCATTTGTTTCGCGAAAGAAATCTCTTTCGGAAATGCCCGCCTCGCGAATGGTAAGCGGCATACGCGGCACAGTCGCTTCGCCAACTCCAACTGTTCCAATATTGGGACTTTCGATCACATTGATCTGGGGCCGTTTAGCTTTGTCACCAGATTTCGCAAACATCGTGTCTAGCACCAGCGCAGTCATCCATCCTGCAGTACCGCCGCCTACGATTGTGATCTTGGTCAGTAAATTGCTCATATTAGGCCCCTGTCATGTCTGGTTTAGACATAGTACGATTTTCCAACAAGCATACTAAATTGATAAAACATAATCAACTTTGTAGCACATCAACGAACCATATTCGAAGGATCGACAAATGACCGATTTCACCAAGACCCGCGAAATGTTCGATATTCCTGCGGGGATGACTTATCTGAATGGCAATTCCCTAGGGCCAATGCCCCGCGCATGCGAAGCGTCTGTGGTTAGCTTTCTGAATGACGAGTGGAAAACCGAACTGATCAAAGGTTGGAATACTAAAAACTGGTTCACACAGACCAACACCATTGGCGACCGCGTGGGCAAATTGATTGGTGCACCGACAGGCACAACAGTTCTGGGAGATACCCTATCGATCAAGGTATTTCAGGCGGTTGCAGCGGGGCTTGCGATGGTGCCAGATCGTCGCGTGATCCTATCTGACAACGGCAACTTCCCAACCGATCTGTATATGGTCGAAGGGCTGATGAAGCTAAAAAACGACGGCTACGATTTGCGTACACCAGATCCGCTCGACGTGATGGACCAAATAAACGAAGACGTCGCAGTGGTGATGTTGACTGAAGTCGATTACCGCACGGGTTACAAACACGACATGACGGCCGTAATCGCCAAAGCCCATTCAGTGGGTGCCGTGGTAGTCTGGGATTTGGCCCACTCCGCGGGCGCTATTCCTGTTGATGTCATGGCCGCAAACGCCGATTTCGCAATTGGCTGTACTTATAAATTTCTCAACGGTGGTCCTGGATCACCCGCTTTTATCTACGTCGCTGAACGGCTGCACAGCTCTGTTGAACCCGCATTGTCAGGATGGTTCAGCCACGCGGCGCCATTCGCCTTCGATCTGTCCTATCGTCCTGCGAAAAACATTGAACGTCTGCGCATTGGCACACCATCCATTGCAGCCTTTAGCCTGCTGTCTGCCGCGTTAGACATTTGGGACCACGTAGACATGAACGACCTGCGCACCCGCTCAATCGAACTTTGCGAACTGTTCATCCGCGAAGTCGAAAAACGCTGTAAGGGCGTGACGCTCGCAAGCCCCCGCGATCCTTATCAACGCGGCAGCCACGTTTCGTTTGAATTTGAACATGGGTTTGCCTGTATGCAGGCCTTGATCGCAGAAAAAGTGATCGGCGACTTCCGCGCACCCAACATCATGCGGTTCGGAATTGCGCCATTGTTCAATGACGAAAAAGACATCTTACGCGCCGTTGAAAAGCTCGAAGATATTTTGAACAACGAGACATGGAAAGAAGACCGCTTCCGACATCGCGGCTTAGTAACTTAAAGACCAATATAGAACAGGCCCGTTGCAGTGTCGCAACGGGCCGCACGCATCGCGTTCTTCACGCCCGTCATTAGCTATGCTTAGGTTCAGGGACCTCAACAGGACCACCCTTTTCAGCCCAGGTCGAAAACCCTTCTTTCAAATGAGCCGCATCAAACCCCATGTCTTGCAAGGCCGCAGTGGTAATGGCTGAGCGCCAACCAGACGCACAGTGAAAGACAAATTTCTTATCTTCACCAAAAATTGGTTTGAAATAGGGACTGTCAGGATCAACCCAGAATTCAATCATCCCACGTGGCGCATGAAAGCTGCCGGGGATGTGGCCGCGCTGGCGTTCACGCACATCGCGAATATCGACAATCACCACATTCGGATCATCAACCATCGCGATCAAATCTGCAGTTTCGATCTCTTCAATGCGGGCTCGGGATGCAGCAACCATCTCTGCCGCTGAGGTTTTCAATTTAGCCATAACAACTCTCCTATCATCACCAAAGTACACAACGCCAAGTCACACACAACTCTTCGCTGTTTCTTTTGGCCAAAAATACTCCGGGGGGCAACCGCCCCAACACGCATCAAACTAACGTGCCGCCGCCAAAATTCCATCCACATCAATATGTGCCTCAACGTGATCCGCCAAATCATCAAGCGCTTGCTCAACACCCGCGCCGTAACTTGCACCAGACGCTTTCGCCCCCAGCCCGTTCAAAAATGCAGCGCGCCACGCATCATTGGCAAACATCCCATGCAAATAACTGCCCATCACACGACCTTCCATCACACGGCCACCCCCAGATTGGGCACCCTCAGGCAGACCATCAACATAGGCAAACGGGCGTTGCGTATCAGGACCATCAGTACGACCAATGTGAATTTCATAACCCTCAAACGGCAGGTTCGTATCTGAATGAACAGCGCTGACAGTTGTTAGACGTTTGTCCGCAATCATCTGCGTCACCACGTCCAACAATCCCAAACCAACACTGTCACCCGCCACACCCTCAATACCATCAGGATCGCTGATCACTTGCCCCAACATTTGGTAACCACCACAAATGCCCAAGATATGGCCACCGCGACGATGATGCGCGGCCAGATCAATATCCCACCCTTGGGAACGCAGAAACGCCAGATCGCCACGGGTCGACTTACTGCCTGGAACAATAACCAAATCAGCATCAGCAGGAATAACCTCCCCCGCTTTCAGCATGATCAACGACACATTCGGTTCCTGTGCAAGTGGGTCCATATCATCGAAATTCGCGATCCGTGACAGGGACAGACACACCACCTTGAAGGCACCATCCTGTGGGCCAGACCGAATGTCCAGCGCATCTTCCGCCGGCAGTCGCCACGCATCTGCAAACCACGGAACAACACCAAAGCCACGCCAGCCCGTATGATCCGCAATCATCTGATACCCATCATCAAACAACGTAGGGTCGCCG
The DNA here is from genome assembly GCA_905182355.1 of uncultured Paracoccaceae bacterium. Classification (GTDB taxonomy): domain Bacteria; phylum Pseudomonadota; class Alphaproteobacteria; order Rhodobacterales; family Rhodobacteraceae; genus Ascidiaceihabitans. Next base: position 4,967 of record CAJJBH010000096.1, read on the forward strand.
CGAAATTTGTTAATCATGAAGCCAGAAACAAGGGCATTGTCGCCCTCATTCATCACTGCCTGCGTCCCAACAACCTGCGCAATCACGCCGCCACGATCAATGTCACCGCATAAGATTACAGGGACACTCGCAGCCTCTGCAAAGCCCATATTGGCAATATCACCAGCGCGTAAATTTACCTCCGCAGGGCTACCTGCCCCCTCGACAATCACCAGATCATACTGTGATTTCAAACGCTCGAAACTGTCCAGAACAGACGCCATCAATGTAGGCTTCAACTTCGCATATTCCCGCGCCTTCACGGTCGCCAACCGCTTGCCCTGCACAATAACCTGTGACCCCACCTCGGACTCAGGCTTCAACAAAACGGGGTTCATATCTGTGTGCGGCGCTATTCCACAGGCCAAAGCCTGCAACGCCTGCGCCCGCCCGATCTCTCCCCCATCCGCTGTGACGGCTGCATTGTTCGACATATTTTGCGGCTTGAACGGGGCAACAGACAAACCCCGACGCTTGGCCGCACGACACAGGCCCGCCACCAACATCGACTTGCCCACGTTCGAGCCAGTGCCTTGGATCATGATAGCTTTGGTCATAACGTTTTTTACTCAGCTAATTCTATTGTAGGACTTCAAGAAAATTTCAGAACAAACCAAATCGTTATCAGTCCAAATCCCTTAAAATATCCTCTTCGGGCAACCCAATACAGTAAACACACTTTAAAAGTATCTCAAAAGCCAGAACACCAACGACGGATGGAGCGTCACCAAACTCATATAAACTCGACGACAAACGCTTTCGCGCATCCCAATACCCCAATGCACTTACATACATTCGC
>CAJJBH010000097.1 GCA_905182355.1 uncultured Paracoccaceae bacterium
AAGCTAACCCGTCCATTGTCCAGCGCAACAGCGCCGGCAGCAATAAGGTCGTTGTGCAAGCGGGTTGGTACCTCGCCCATTCCAAGATCGCGCAACAAACGCAGTGCTGTATCGTAGATATCTTTCAAATCGCGTCCGCTCAGCGGTCGGTACTGGCCGCCAACTTGGCCAGCTGGTGCTGGGTTCACAGCGGGTGGCGCTGCGCGTTGTGCCAGTCGTTCTTTACGCCCAGATCGCCGTGATTTTGCATATGTATCGGACATCGAGGTTCCCTGATGAGGTCTTGCGTAGTGTCGTCTCATTTGACTAGGAAGGTCGCCCAATTGGTATGGCAACTGTTTTCTTTTAGATTAAGCGTTTTCAAATGTTGGTATCGATGAATTGAGGATTAAGAATTTCTGATTGACCGCCCCCCCTATTTTTCGGTCATTCGGGGCAACATTAAAAGGAAGCGTAAGATGAAAACCCAGACCCGCGTTGTTGTTATTGGTGGTGGTATTGCCGGTTGTTCAACCCTGTATCACCTGACCCAAGAAGGCATGACCGATGTTGTACTGGTAGAGCGGAATGAGCTGACGTCTGGGACCACGTGGCATTCGGCTGCGCAGGTGACGAATTTCGGCGGGACGCAGACAATGGTGGGTCTGAAAACGCATTCTATCAATCTGTATAAAGATCTGGCTGCAGATCTTGAGTATCCGGTAAATTACAATCACGGGGACGGTGGCATTCGTCTTGCCAATACGGAAGAGCAGATGGAGGGTTACCGCCACTTTGCCTCTATGGCCCGTGGCATGGATGTTGAGTTCGAGGTGTTGGATGCCGCAGAATGTGCACGGCGTCATCCGCTGATTTCGACCGACAATCTGTTGGGTGGTCTTTGGGACAGCAGCGACGGCGACATTGATCCCGCGCAATTGTGCCAAGCTTTGGCGCGCCGCGCCCGCAAGGCAGGGGCGGAAGTCTACCGCAATACACCGGTGACGGGTCTAACCCAACATAAGGACGACAGCTGGACCGTTCACACGGGGCACGGCGATATTGACTGCGAAATCGTGGTCAACGCTTGCGGTTACCGCGTGAACGAAGTCGGCGCGATGATGGGTGTGCACCATCCCGTTGTGTCGATGGAACACCAGTATTTTGTCACGGAAGACATCCCTGCGATTGTGGAAGCAAATCACCGAATGCCGCTTTTGCGTTGCCCGATTAGTGACTATTATTGCCGTCAGGATAAGAACGGCCTGTTGGTTGGTTTCTATGAACAAGATTGCAAAACATGGGGCATGGACGGGATTGACCCGCATTTTGTAAATGCTCTTTGCCCAGATGATTTGGACCGCGTTACCGATGTGCTTGAAGGTGCGTTTGAACGTATGCCTGCGCTGATGGAAGTGGGTATTCACACCATCGTTAACGGTCCGATCACCTATACAATTGACGGTGCGCCACTTGTTGGCCCGATCCCAGGCAAGCGTAACGCGTTCTGTATCATTGGCCTGCGCGCGGGCCTTGGTGAAGGCGGCGGCCATGGCTGGCTGTTGGCGCAACAGATTGTGCATGGTGAAGCTGTCTATGATACTTGGGTCACGGATCCACGTCGTTTCGCAGGCCACACAAATGTTGAATTGACTGCGCTGAAGGCAATTGAAGATTATCAAAACGAATTCCGCTTTCATTTCCCGAACGAGCAACGCCCAGCTGGGCGTATGGCAAAGACCACATCACTGACCCCTATTATGGCAGCTGAGGGTGCGGAATTTACCGTAGTGAATGGTTGGGAACGTGTTGAATTTTTCAAACCAACGCCTGACTTCAAAGTTACGCATAGCTACCGTTTTGATGAGACATTTGATATCGTCAAAGCTGAGGTGAAAGCAGTACAAACTTCTGTTGGTCTGTGTGAAGTTAATGGCTTTAACCGCTATGAGATTACTGGTGCCGATGCTCAAGATTTCCTAGACCGCATGGTGTGTGGCCGCTTGAATCGTAAAGCTGGCCGCGTTGGTTTGACCTACTTGCTGAACGATCACGGGATGGTCAAAGCCGAGGCGACGATTGCCAACCTTCCGGCCTCTGATCGTGGTCCTGAGCGTATCTGGTATGGCTCCGCGGCTGCTGCGGAATCTCATGATATGGATTGGTTGATGAAGAACCTTTCTGCTGACGAAGATGTGCAGATCAAACCCCTCACGAATGATCAGACTATCCTTGTGCTTGCTGGACCAAAGGCGCGTGCTGTCCTAAGTGCGGTAAGCCGTGAAGACTGGTCTGCGAAAGGGTTCTCTTGGCTCTCGGTACGCGAATGCTTTGTCGGTATAGCACCAGCAACGGTTCTTGGCGTTAGTTTCTCGGGTGAGTTGGCGTACGAAATTCACATCCCTAACGCGTCACTTTACGCAGCCTACCTTGCGCTGCGCGAAGCCGGTAAAGAGCATGGTCTAACCTTGTTTGGTGCCTTGGCTGTGGACTCCATGCGTCTTGAAAAAGGGTATCTGCACTGGAAGGCTGATCTGTTGACGGAATTCGATCCGTTTGAAACAGGCTTGGATCGTTTTGTGAAAATGGACAAACCAGACTTTGTTGGTAAAGCGGCTTTGGTCAAGCGACAAGAAGAAGGCCTGCGCCATATACTTGTGACGCTTACACTGGAAAGTGATTTTGCGGCCGCTCATGGCGGTGCCTCTGTGATGGTTGGCGACAAGGTAGTGGGAACTGTGACCTCTGGTGGATGGGGGCATCGCTTGGACCTGAACTTAGCTTATGTCTTTATTGACCCGGGCCTTTCAGCGATTGGGACTGCACTAGAAGTGGACGTCTTGGGCCACCGCATCAGTGCCGTGGTTTCTGAGATGGGCGCCTATGATCCGACCATGGCTTTGGTCCGCGGTTGAATCAGCGAAGGCTTTGCAGTAATTCCAGTGATGGCCTGCCTGTGACGGGCAGGCCACGGCTTGCCTGATACGCACGGATTGCTTTTTCGCTGTTTGGCCCGATCACACCATCTGCGCCATCGGTGTCAAAACCCTGACGGGTCAGGCGTTGCTGAAGGGCCACGCGGTCATCTTTGGTCAAACCATTTTCGTCTGGTGGGAAGCTTGCGCGCAGAGGACCACCACCGCCAATGCGATCGGCAAGATGGCCAACCCCAATAGCGTAGGCGTCGGAATTGTTGTAGCGTTTGATTGCGCGAAAATTGCCAGTCACGCCAAATTGGGGGCCGCCAGCTTGGGGTTGAAGGATGGTACTACCTGCGCCAATAGATCCAACTTCACCGCCCCAACGGGTGCCACGTTTCCAGCCATTACGGGACAGGTAAGCCGCGGTAGAGGCTAGCGCATCTGTGGGATCTTCGGACCAAATATCACGGGGTCCATCGCCTGTGAAATCAACAGCAAAGGCCTGAAATGAGGTTGGGATAAACTGAGTGTGGCCCATTGCCCCCGCCCAACTGCCGGTCATCTTTGCTGCGCTAACATCGCCGTTTTGCAAAATCTCCAGGGCTGCAATCAACTGCTTTTCAAAGAACGATCCGCGACGGCCATCAAAGGCCAATGTGGATGTTGCTGATATAACAGGTACGTCCCCGCGCCGTTCGCCAAAGAAGCTTTCCAAACCCCAAATGGCTGCGATAATTTCGGCATCGACACCGTATCTAGATTCAAGGGTATCTAGCGTTGTGCGGTGACGTACAAAAGCTGCACGTCCTTTGCTGACACGTTCGTCGGAGGCGGCGATTGATAGATAATCCTCTAGGGTGCGTTTGAACTCGATTTGGTTGCGGTCGCGCTTTACGACACCAGGCAAGTACCCTGTATAGCGAAATCCAGCACTTAATGTCGCATTTGAAATGCCCTTGGATTTAGCGCGCTGGCGAAAACTGCGCACCCATGCGTCATATGCACTGTTGGGGACAGGACGTAAATCCGCAGGTAACTTGGTGGATCGGTTGCGCACAGGTCCCGCAGGAATGGCATTCCCGCAGGCGGAAAGGCCAAGGGCGGCAAAACTCAAAACAACATGGCGTCTGGAAAAATTCATCGCGCGGTCCACCCAATTTCGTTAGTTACGTCACCCTAACCTGCCTAAAGCGGGGCGCAAACCATGAGTGGTTCGAATTGGGTCGCAGATAAGCTGGAAATTGCCACCCAATCATTTTGGCCTTAGTTCGCGCGTAAAAATCCACCAATATTCTGTTTCGCAATCGTGCGGGCGACCAGAAGTGCAATCACCCAACCGCTCGTGACGGCTGTGGCGATCCCAAACCAAACACCCCAAACCCCGAAACCCATAGGGCCGATAAAGAGCCAAACAAAGAACGCTACGCCAAACCCTTGACGATAAACGCTTATCCATAGGGTCCAGATCGGTTTTTTCAGTGCTTGAAGCAGTGAATTGATTGAAAACAGCATCATGTAGATTGGGAATAAAAAGCCATCGACACGCAAGTAACTGATTCCGATCTCGATTACCTTCGGGTCGTCCGTAAAGAACGACATCGCCAGACCACCGCCGAACCAAAGAGCAGGGGCTGCGACCACCGTCGTGGCGAAGCCCAGTTTCCAACAGAACCACAATGCCGCGCGGACGCGTTCGAATTCTTTTGCGCCAAAGTTTTGTCCAGCGATCGGCAGCAACGCACCCGTCATGCCGAGCACAGGCAACAGCAAAATTTGCTCAATGCGCAGCGCAACTCCGTAGGCCGCAATTGCGGATTCTCCAAATCCCTTCAGGGCGAACTGGACCACAAAGCCCGAAACGAACATGATCACCATGGCAGAGCTGGCAGGCAACAATTGTGCGAAAATGGCGCGGTAACTTTCAATGTTGGGTTTGAATTCGGACCATTGGACACCCTCCATCATCTTGAGTTGGAAGATGCGCCAAAGGATGAAAGACATCACACCCGTTTGGCTGATGACGGTTGCCAATGCGATACCGTTAAAACCCATGCCGCCCCAGATTCCGGGAATGCCAAACATCAACAGTGGGTTTAGTCCGACATTTAGAAAAAACGCACCCATCAAGGCCCGTTGCAACGATCGTGAGTCGCCGTGCGCTTGCAAAATACCGTTGCCACCGTAGGCAAGCATGAAGCCGGGGAGGGCGAGAATAAGCCAAAAGAAATAGTCTGTCCCTGCGTCGCGGTAACCACCTGGTACTGACACCAGTTCGATCAAACGCGGACCTGTCCAAAGGCCGATGATGATGAATACAATGGTGGTGCAGACCCCAAAACTAAGGCCCTGCGCTGCCAGTTTTCGAGTGCCAGACGTGTCCTTGCTGCCCTTTGCATTGCTGACCAATGCGCTAAGGGAGGATCCCAACCCAAAACCGACGGCCATCAAGATAAAGAACGCTTGATACCCAATGGCCAGCCCTGCCTGTGCCTCTGTGGAAAGACGACCAGCGTAGTAAACATCGACCACATTATAAAGCGTAGCGAACAACATTCCCAAAGCGGCGGGAATGGCTAGGCTTTTGAAATGCTGCGACATTGGGCCGATGGTTAGGTCATCGTCGGTTGGTTTTGCCACGCTTATGCCTCGCTACTGTTCATGCGACGCTCAAGCCATCTTACGCCAGCCGATACAATCAAAATCAGCACAAGGTATTCCAGTACAAGGATCGTATAAATTTCCAATGGTCGGTATTCCGACACGACCAGTTCGTTTGCTTTACGAGTTAGTTCCTGCATCCCGATAACTGACACCAGTGACGACATTTTCAACATATAAACCAGTTGATTGCCCAAAGCTGGAAGGATGCGTCGGATCGCTTGGGGCAGGATCACAAAACGCATCATGTCGCGGTAATTCAGCGAGATGGATTGCGCGGCCTCGTATTGACCTTTGCCGATGGACTGGATGCCTGCGCGGAAAATCTCTGCCTGAAAGGCGCTGTCGGACAAGGCAAGAGCCAATACGCCCGCCCAGAAGACGTTTAGCGTGATGCCACTAAGTTGGGGCAGGCCGTAATAAACCCACAGGATCAGAACAAGGATTGGAACGGCACGCACGATCTCGACATAGGTGCGATTGACGGCACGCCAGCGCTTCTTTTTTGACAGACCCGGTAGGGCGACCAACAGACCAACGGTGATCGAAATCAGGATTGCGGTCAGGGACATTAGGACTGTGTTGTAGGCCCCGCTCATCATAAAGCGCAGATTGTTCGCGCCGTTGGTGGTGGAAGGATCGACAACGTACCAACCCCAGTTTCCAGAACAACCAGCGAGCAGTAAAAACAGCGGCAGAAGGACAATAATACGTTTCATACCAGCGGCTCCTAGTGGTTCAAGATTTGTTTGATGAAGGCGGCGAAGCGGGTGGATTTGGGTGCGGTGAACACATCTTCGGGGGCACCGATTTCCACGATCTCGCCCTTGTCCATAAACACCATTTTATCAGCAACACGGCGGGCAAATCCCATCTCGTGGGTCACTACGACCATGGTCATGCCGCTTTTGGCAAGTTCGGTCATGACGTCCAGAACCTCGGCGATCATCTCAGGGTCAAGGGCCGATGTTGGTTCATCAAACAACATGATCCGCGGTTCCATGCACAAGGAACGGGCGATGGCGACGCGTTGTTGTTGGCCGCCCGACAATTGTCGTGGGAATTTGTCGGCTTGGTCAGGAATCTGTACGCGTTCCAAATACAGCATGGCGCGTTTTTTGGCTTCCACCTCGGATAGTCCCAGCACCCTTCGTGGTCCCAGTGTCAGGTTTTCAAGAACAGTCAAATGCGGGAACAGATTAAATTGCTGAAACACCATGCCAACCGTGCCGCTGATTTTATAAAGGCTTTCTTGGGTGTCATTTAGTGTCACGCCGTCCACTTTGATGTCGCCCGCCTCGTGGGTCTCAAGCCGGTTGATACATCTGATCAATGTCGACTTACCGGACCCAGATGGGCCGCACACGACGACACGTTCGCCCAATTTTACGTCCAGAGACACATCTTTAAGCGCCTGAAAATCACCAAAGTGTTTCGACACATTGCGCATCTCGATAAGGTTGGGCTCGTCCGTCATAAGGGCAGGCGTCTTTCCAGTGTTCACGGTAACGTCAACGATTTGACGCCGAAATTTCTTTTATAGGCACTAGGACTTCCCAAACCTATCTGGCAAGCTAGCTACAAAAGACAGTTTGAAAAGGGAAACCAATGAAATTTTTTAAAATAGCGGCAACAGCGGCCATTCTGTCAGTCAGTGCAGTTCAAGCCAACGCGCAATCGGCGCTAAGTGAAATTCTATCGGGTGGAGTGCTGAAAGTTGGCACGACTGGCGATTGGAACCCGATGTCGATGCGCGACATCGCGACAAACACCTATAAAGGTTACGACATTGACGTCATGACAGCGCTTGCCACTGACTTGGGCGTTGACGTTGAATTTGTGCCAACTGATTGGAAAACTCTGGTCGCAGGCGTTACGTCTGGCCAGTATCACATCACGGGTTCCGCGTCCGTATCACCAGCACGTGCCAAAGCGGCTGGATATTCTGATAGTTACTTCTCACTGGTCACTGTGCCTTTGACGCTGAAAAAGAACGCAGAACGCTTCACCAGCTGGGATGACCTGAACAAAGCGGACGTTTCTGTTGCTGCAACTTTGGGCACAACCCAAGAAACCCAAGTGAAGCAGTATTTTCCAGATGCGAAATACCGTATTGTCGAAGCGCCTGCACGCGACTTCCAAGAAGTTCTTTCTGGCCGCGCTGACGCAAATATCACGTCCAACGTAGAAGCGAACAAGCTGGTCGCACAATACGACCAACTGATGATCGTGCCGGTTACTGAAGGTCGTTCACCAACGCCAATCGCGATGTTGTTGCCACAAGCCGATCAGGTTTGGATCAACTACGTCAACACCTGGATCACTTTGAAGCAAGAGCAAGGCTTCTTTGAAGAATTGGGTGTGAAGTGGCAGCTGTTGGCTGAATGATTTCTAACCTTTAAGATAGGGCCAGTCATTGAATTGACTGGCCTTTTTCGTTTCCAATCGATTGGTACCCCATGCTGACTATCTACACCGTTCCCGTTGCAACCTACTGCGCCAAATTGCGTATCATGATGCGTCACAAATCGATTGCGTGGGAAGAACTGCCGCCTCCCGGTGGTTATGGGTCGGCTGAATACAAAGCGATTGTGCCGTCTGGAAACCTACCAGCCATGATCCATGACGGGTTCATGTTGTCGGATTCCGAAGCGATTGCTGAATACTTGAACGAAGCATTCGAACAGGTACCTATGCTGCCCGACACGATCCAATTGCGTGCCAAAGCCCGTGAAAAAGGCCGTTTTCATGACACACGGCTAGAACCTGCAGTGCGTGCGCTTTACCCCCAAGTGGCTTATGAAACCCGCGATGTGGTTGCGGTGCAGGCTGGCGGTGATGTGATTTCCAAACATCTTGAGGCACTGGTTTTGCTTCTTAGTGATCCAACACTCCCGCAAGATCAATTGTGGTTGTGCGACTGCGGGTTCGCGGTGACCTTTGCATGGATCAAAGCGTTCCAAGGTGCGTTTGATTTACCTGTTACATGGCCAGACGCAGTTATTTCTTATGAACAACGCCTTCACCAGTTCGTACCAGTTGTGGACGAGTTGACGGCCTATCGTCCAGCGATTGATGCCTACCTCGAAAAGGCGAAGCCAACAAACTGATTACGTTTAGTGAGATCAGTTTGTGATGTATCCAGACACCACTTGCAGAAGCTTGAAAGCCGTAGCCGCATCATTTTCAACGACGGCTAGAAATTCTTCTGCGCCGATGCGCAAACACGTCAGCTCGCCTTTTGCACGCATATCCAACGAACGGGGCTCGTTCTTGATCAAACCAAGTTCGCCAACCAATTCGCCAACGCCACTTGTTACAATCAAAGTGTCATCACCACTTTCTTGCGGGAGCATCAATTCGGCGGTTCCTTTGACAATAAGGTAGGCACCGTTGGTTGGATCATCATTCTTACGAAAGACATATTCCCCATCTTTGGCTGAAAACCAACGCGCGCCAAAAGCCAGAAGGCGCAGCTGTTTGCGGTCCAAGCTGGAAAACAGTTCCGTTTGCTCAAGCGCACGTAACTTGCGCGTAAGATCAGCACCAACAGATCCGTCTTCGTCATCGCTTACGTCAATGTTGTCTGTCATCAAACGACCCTTTTGCATCTCGAACTGGCAATCAAACTTAGCTGCATCCTCAAAGCTGGGCGCGAGGCAGATTATAGTAGCGTCGGGCAGCAGTTTGCGTAGTTTGTTGTAAAAACTGGTCTGCGCAGCTGTGTTGTTGTTGGCAAGAACACCATCAAGGATCAAAATATCAGGTCGCTTGATCGTGGCACGACTGAGGGCCAATGGCTCGGCAAACATTGCTGGGAAGTTGGCCCCACCAAGGGCGACTGGCATCTCGAAAATTAGCTCAAGGATCAGCTCGGAAAGTCTGGCCTTATGCAAAACATTTGCCACCACTCGGCCCAATTTTTCGCGTCTTTTTCCAGTGCCTTCAAGGACTTTCCCAAACAGCGCATTTTCCAGAACCGTAAAGCCTGCAATTGGCATGTCGACGTCAATTGGCGTGAACAGTTCCGACATGCTTGTTTGCAATGCTTTGCCGTGCGTGCGCCGGATTTCCAAAACCCGTTCAATGATTTCATTAGGGAACGCGGGACCAATTTTTTCCGCGGACAAAACAAAAGGAACAGCAAGCAATTGGGCCTTTTCAAGCTGAGTAAGGCTTGTCTGGTCACGGTGTTTGGAGATAAGCGCAACGGCTTGTTCGTAGGTTTCAACGTCCAACCCCAGCTTGCGGAACAAGGGGTGATCGGTGCCATCAAGATCAAAGGTTTGGCGCAACATCTCCACGATATCGACGGCCAATTCCAACAGATTGTTTTCAAGGTCCAGCGTGGCCAATTGTTTTAGAAAATCGGTTTGTTCCGCCAAAATCTCTGCAGTGATAGGGCGGCGTGGGGTCGCGTAAATCAGGTTTTCCGCAATGGGAAGTGCAGGGTTGTACTTGTCTGGATCTAAGATCCACGCGTGCTGGGCCAAACCTGCCTCATGTACCGCCTTTGCAACGCTTGGCCGTAGCTCAACCAAAGCTTTAGAAAGTGCTTCATGTGCGGCGGGATCAAAACGTTGCTCTAGTGTACGCCGAAACAGGACGTCGGCGCTGCCCATGCTTTTCACCAGTTTCAAAAACCACGCTCGCAGTTGTGACTGGTCTTCAACGCCTGCGGTAGTCATGTCCAACCATTCGGCGTCCAGTGCTTCGGCGGTGTTGCCAGCGCGTACGCTTTCCAAACCAAATGGCGTCTCCACGGCTTCACCCAATGGGCGGTATTTGAGTGGCATAAACACATTGCCACCAAAAGTGCCCATAAACATGACAGGGCGTGCAGCTGCGTGACCAATCCGGCTCGAAATTGTGGCTTGATGCAAGGTTGATAATTCCAGCCCAGCCATGACCACTTTGCCGCTAGAAGGGATAAGTTCACGGGTCAACAAGTCGGCCAAAGCACGGCGGTCTTCGTCGCTGCTGGCAGTTATCGCGACACTTTTGCCTGCCGGAAATGTGAAGTCCAGCGAATCCAGTACGGTATTCCCATCTTCGTCCAAAACGGTGACGTTCCTCAGTTCGATATCGCCGCGCAGCGTGGGCATTTCTTTCGGTATTGTGTCAAACAGGTCTTCGTCGATCATTCCGGTGGGGGCGAACCGTTCGGTGATGGTTTCCCAGCGCAGCGCCATGTCTTGGGACTGGGTGTAATAGGTCAGCAATTCTTTCCAAGGGCTGGCAAGCTCTTTGTAGGCAGCAAGGGCGGCGACCAATGCACCAATGGTAATCTCACCGGTAATGGTCAGATAGCCGCCGATCGAATAAAAGAAAAAAGGGGTCAGTTGGGTGATGAAGTTGTTGATGAACTTCATAAAGAATTTCTTTTGAAAAATTTCGAACCGGATCGCATACAAGCGGCCCAATCGATCCGATATCATGGCCAACCGATAGCGCCAGCCACCATTGGTGCGCAACGCGGTTGATCCCGTCGCGCTTTCACCAATTTCTGCCGCCAATGCACGGATCTGAATGATCCGCTTTTTGTTAAGCAGGTTAATTTTCTTTTGCATCCGTGGGATCAACCATGCTTGCAAAGGGATTAAGGCGCAGGCGGCCAAGCCAAAGGTGATGCTTTGGGAAAACAGGAAGAACAAAATGGTCAGCATCTGACCGGCTTGCAAAACGGGTTGGGCAACAGCGTCACCCATAAATCCACCCATAGGTTCGGATTCTGCCGTGACCATCGAAACCAGTTCGCCTTGGCTGGTGCGTTCAAAGTAGGGGGCAGGGAACCGCAAGACACGTGCAATCAGCGTATATCGGAACCGACGCAACAGGCGTTCTGCCAGCACACCTTTCTTGGTGTTGATCCGCATCTTCATTATGCCGTGGACCAATACGGCCACCAAAAACAAACCGCACAAAGCCAACAAAAACTGCACTTGGCTGAGGGTGATACCAAAATAAGTCACCGAAGCATCGCCGCCGATAGCATCGTTGATGATCCGCTTGGGCAGCTCCAATGTCACATATAGCAGTGGCATAAGGGTCAAGGTTACCAGCAACAAAACCAGTTGGTCACGTTTGGAATATTTCCAGATGAAAGCAAAAAGAGAACGTTCTATGTGGCTTTTCCCCAAATTAAAGGTGTGCAAATTAAGTGTTGGTTTATGCTTACCAACGACAAGGGACACAGATCAAATGAATTGCGCCTTTTGGGATTGGCGTTAGAGTGGGGCAACAACTAGGAGAACACGTTTGACGCCACTATTGCAAACCGCTTTGACCCTAATTGTGCTTTTGCAAGTGAAGCATATGTTTGCGGACTTCTTCATGCAGACGCCGCGCATGTTGGCTGCGGGCGATGTCTATCTGCATGTCGGTAGGTTGCAGCATGCAGGCGTCCATGCGATTTTTTCTGCGCTGGCTTTCTTTGTTATTGGTGCACCGTTCCTTTTTGTCGTTTTACTGTGCGCCGTTGAGGGAATCGTTCACTTCCATATCGACTTTGCAAAGGGCTGCCATACTAACAAGTGGGACCACGGTCCTAAACATCCGGCGTATTGGCGGGCTTTTGGCGTTGACCAAACATTGCACCAGTTAACCTACGTTGTGATGATATGGGTCTGGGCCAGCTACGCGGTGTAGTGCCGTTTTCGTGGCCATACCTTGATCTTTAATCTAATCGACGGACAAGTCCTGCCGATCACGACATCCCCTCTTGCTTTCGGGCGCGACTCGACCTAAACGCGGCCAAGTTCCGTAGGGGTGTGCTTTTGCGCGCCCTTCTCAGTTCTATGATAAAGACGCGATGAAGGTGTGCGGCGAGCGTATATCTTCCTCTCCGATCTAAGCCCTAATCAGGGATGATGACAAAATGGCACAAAGCCAAAATATCCGCATCCGTTTGAAGGCGTTTGATTACCGCGTGTTGGATTCGTCCACACAGGAAATCGTAAACACTGCAAAACGTACCGGTGCATCTGTTCGTGGCCCAATTCCGCTGCCGAACAAGATTGAAAAATTCACAGTTCTACGTGGTCCACACGTTGACAAAAAATCCCGTGACCAATTTGAGATCCGCACGCACAAGCGCTTGCTGGATATCGTTGATCCGACTCCACAAACGGTAGACGCGCTGATGAAGCTCGACCTTGCCGCTGGTGTGGACGTCGAGATCAAGTTGCAGTCTTAAGGAGGGTATGAATATGCGCTCTGGTGTACTCGCAAAAAAATTGGGTATGACTCGGTTGTTTATGGAAGACGGTAAACAGATCCCTGTTACTGTACTTCAAATGGACGGCCTTCAGGTTGTGACGCAACGGACAATTGAAAAAGACGGCTACACAGCTGTTCAGCTTGGCGCTGGTACGCCCAAGTTGAAACGTGTAAGCAAAGCCATGCGCGGCCACTTCGCCGCACAAAAGGTAGAGCCAAAGCGTAAGCTGGTCGAATTCCGTGTTTCCGAAGATAACTTGATCAGCGTCGGTGAAGAACTGTCCGCTGAGCATTACCTTGACGGTCAAAAAGTTGACGTATCAGGCACATCCATTGGTAAAGGTTTCCAAGGTGCCATGAAGCGTCACAACTTTGGTGGTTTGCGCGCGACGCACGGTGTTTCCGTGTCTCACCGTTCGCACGGTTCCACTGGTCAGTGTCAAGATCCTGGCAAAGTTTTCAAAGGCAAGAAAATGGCCGGTCACATGGGCAACGCCCGTGTAACTACGCAAAATCTTGAAGTTGTTAAAACTGACGCCGCTCGTGGCTTGATCATGATCAAAGGCGCTGTTCCTGGCTCCAAAGGTGGTTGGGTTACAGTTAAAGATTCTGTCAAAAAGAAATTGCCTGATGGCGTGCCTTTCCCGGCCGCTTTGAAGTCAGCAGTTGCAGCAGCTCCGGCTGTAGAAGCACCTGCAGAAGGTGGTGAAGCATGAAACTTGACGTAATCAAATTGGACGGCACAGCTGCTGGTACTTTGGACTTGGACGAGGCCCTGTTTGGTCTTGAGCCACGTGCAGACATCTTGCACCGTGTTGTTCGCTGGCAGCGCAACAATGCGCAAGCTGGCACACACAAGGTTAAGACACGTTCCGAAGTGAGCTACTCTACCAAGAAGATCTATCGTCAGAAAGGTACCGGCGGCGCACGTCACGGTGCACGTTCTGCTCCGATTTTCCGCGGTGGTGGTGTTTACAAAGGTCCAGTTGTGCGTTCGCACGGCCACGATCTTACTAAAAAGTTCCGTAAACTGGGTCTATGTCACGCATTGTCCGCCAAAGCCAAAGCCGGCGAATTGGTGATCATTGAAGACGCAAGCTCAGATGGCAAAACATCTGCTCTGGCCAAGACAATTAAGAACCTTGGTTGGAAACGTGCGTTGATCATCGACGGTGCAACAGTGAACGAAGATTTCCTTAAAGCGTCACGCAACATTGAAGGCTTGGATATCCTGCCGACAATGGGTGCAAACGTATTTGACATCCTAAAGCGTGATACACTTGTCATCACGAAATCTGGGATCGAAGCATTGGAGGCTCGACTTAAATGAGCGCTAAGGCAGAACATTACGACGTAATCCGCAAGCCGATCATCACGGAAAAAGCGACTATGGCTTCTGAAGCCAATGCAGTTGTTTTCGAAGTTTCGATCGCAAGCAACAAACCGATGATCAAAGAAGCTGTCGAAGCTCTCTTTGGTGTGAAGGTTAAAGCCGTGAACACCTCGATCACTAAAGGTAAAGTGAAGCGGTTCCGCGGTGCGCTTGGTCGTCGGAAAGACGTTAAGAAGGCGTATGTGACCCTCGAAGAAGGTAACACAATCGACGTCTCCACTGGTCTGTAAGACTTTAGTGGAAATTGATTAAAAAGGGGCCTTCGCGAAAGCGGGGGCCCTTTTTGTATGGGCGGCGCATTGCCGCCTAATTTTGCGATGTGGCGTAAATCACTTGCTTTTCATCCAAGACAGGCGCATGTGCAACGAGCAACGTTTCATCTATCGTCATCACTGCTCCTTACGGCTCAGTCTTTCGATCTATCTTTGACTTAGCCGCGCTGCCGCATTTCGTGGGCAGCCTTATAAGGAATACTAAAATGGCTTCAGGTACAG
Source organism: uncultured Paracoccaceae bacterium (assembly GCA_905182355.1). Lineage (GTDB taxonomy): Bacteria > Pseudomonadota > Alphaproteobacteria > Rhodobacterales > Rhodobacteraceae > Ascidiaceihabitans. Next base: position 14,664 of record CAJJBH010000097.1, read on the forward strand.
TAAAATGGTTCAACACCACTAAAGGTTTTGGTTTTGTAGCTCCCGATGGAGGCGCAAAGGACGTGTTCGTTCACATCTCTGCAGTTGAGCAAGCTGGTCTTACCGGTTTGAGCGATGACCAAAAAGTAACATTCGACATCGAAGCCGGCCGTGACGGCCGCGAATCTGCGACAAACATCAAACTAGCATAAGCTGGTTCCCTCTTTTCGAAGGGTTGTTTGACAGATTTATTTGGGTCTATCCGCAAGGGTAGGCCCATTTTTTGTTTCAAAACGCCATGATCACTAAAGGTGATTTGAACCTGTTCCGCGGCTTGTTTTGTCGTAGGATGGACTTAAAATGGGCGCATGGGACGTTTGAAGGGGGAAAACAGTCGACGTCTCAACTGGGCTGTAAGGTCTATGATAAGATTACCCTGGGAAGCCACATCTTCGAATGAAGGCTGGCTCTATTTTGTGGGCAGTGTTTCCTGCGGGGAGGAAAAAACTGGTGAGCCACTAAGATCACACACGAAATGTGTGCCGGAAATGTCAGGGCCACGCTACGAAGGGCTTATGTATCGAATTAAAAATGTGCCTAGAGTGAATGCTAAAGATTCTTTACAAAAACCTTCACGCTGTAATGCATCATTATTTTAAATGAAAGATTTCATGAATAGGCAGGAAATTTTAGCTGAACTGAAGCGCCTGCGTTTGGTTGTTTTTGGTGCTGCTCGCACGGAAACGCCATTTCCCAACGTTCGTAGGGTCAAGCTGGCGATTTTTAATATGGAAAAATCAGTTGTCCTAATTGGATGACCCGCACATTTATGATGATTTGGAGGAGCTATTATTCCTCTTTCAATGCTATCGTCGTTGGAAGGGGCGCTTGACCCACCTGCGGCTAAGCCAGATGGAGAAGCGATTTATTGCAACAGGGCAGGGTGCTCGGTTTGATGCTTTTTTCGATGTGATCAAACAATTGTTGGCACCGGAATGCATCACGCCTCATGGGTACATCAAAACGTTTTCAAGCATGACAGGCGTTGACGTTTTTGGAGGACTCGCCAGCCAACTTTCACCCATCTTAGATATCGGTAATCCTGTCATACTGTATTCCGGTATTTTGCTTGGACATGTGCGTGAGGATGTTGCGATCGGTCATGACGATGATGTTGATGTAGCCGTTTTTTTAGGGGAACACCGGTATGAAGTCATTCCAAATCGTTGGTATGCTTACAAGAAAGCGCTGTTTGAGAATGGCCTGATCTCAGAGAAGTCAGCGAGCATAAAGACACCGGTCATTAAAGTTGACACGGACATAGGTATGACAATCGACTTGTTCCCTGCTTGGAGCAGTGAGGGAAGGTTTAGTGTTTATCCATATTCATTAGGGGAATTGACAAATGGGATGATTTTACCGCTCCAGGGGTTTCGTACGACGAGGATCATGCTGCCCTCAGATTCAGAGGCCTTTTTAGAGCATTGTTGTGGAGAAACATGGCGGGTTCCTGATCCGTTGTTCCATTTTGACTGGGAAAATGCGTATCACAAATTCGAATTATTGGTCGGGCATGACTTTAGCGTCTAAGTTCTTCGTCCAAAACACTTGACCCGAACCACTGTCTTTTATAGGTGAAGCCATCGGCACAGCCCCAGATTCGTCTGGGGCTTCGTCGTTGTTCGTAAGAACAGTAATTCGGGGACCTTCGGGGCCCTATAACCAAGACGGTGCACCAGCTGCACCCGATAAGCAAAACGGAAGACATCAACATGGCACTAAAGTCGTATAAGCCGACTACGCCAGGCCAACGCGGGTTGGTACTGATCGACCGTTCGGAGCTTTGGAAAGGTCGCCCAGTCAAGGCCCTCACTGAGGGTTTGACGAAAAATGGCGGACGGAACAACACCGGACGAATCACGATGCGCCGCAAGGGCGGGGGTGCTAAGCGCCTTTACCGTATCGTCGATTTTAGGCGTAACAAAATGGATGTGGCGGCAACTGTCGAACGCATCGAATATGACCCTAACCGGACAGCCTTTATCGCTCTCGTAAAATACGAAGACGGCGAACAGGCCTACATCCTAGCGCCACAGCGCTTGGGCATTGGGGACAAAGTGATCTCTGCGGTAAAGGCTGACATTAAGCCTGGCAACGCAATGCCATTCTCCGGCATGCCAATCGGCACGATCATTCACAACATCGAAATGAAACCAGGCAAGGGCGGTCAAATTGCTCGTGCTGCTGGTACATACGCCCAGTTTGTTGGTCGTGATGGTGGGTACGCCCAGATCCGTTTGTCTTCGGGCGAACTGCGTCTGGTCCGTCAGGAATGCATGGCTACCATTGGTGCCGTGTCTAACCCTGACAACTCGAACCAGAACTTCGGTAAAGCGGGCCGTATGCGTCACAAGGGCATCCGTCCTTCTGTACGTGGTGTTGTAATGAACCCGGTCGATCACCCACACGGTGGTGGTGAAGGTCGGACATCCGGTGGTCGTCACCCGGTTTCCCCTTGGGGTAAACCAACCAAAGGTGCACGTACTCGCAATAAAAACAAAGCGTCACAAAAGCTTATCATTCGCTCGCGTCACGCCAAGAAGAAGGGACGCTAATTTATGTCTCGTTCCGTATGGAAAGGCCCTTTTGTCGACTCGTATGTGTTGAAGAAGGCCGAAAAGACTGCTGAAAGCGGTCGCCACGAAGTGATCAAGATCTGGTCACGACGTTCTACAATTTTGCCACAATTTGTTGGCCTGACTTTTGGCGTCTATAACGGCCACAAGCACATCCCAGTGAACGTCACTGAGGATATGATTGGTCAAAAATTTGGTGAGTATTCACCAACGCGTACCTATTATGGTCACACGGCTGACAAGAAGGCGAAACGCAAATGAGCAAGGATAAGAACCCTCGCCGCGTTGCTGATAACGAAGCAATGGCAAAAACTCGCATGTTGCGCACCAGCCCTCAAAAGCTGAACTTGGTTGCGCAACTGATCCGCGGCAAAAAAGTGGACAAGGCCCTTACGGACCTGACGTTCTCCAAAAAGCGTATCTCTGGTGATGTGAAAAAATGCCTGCAGTCAGCAATTGCCAACGCAGAAAACAACCACAACCTTGACGTTGACGAATTGATCGTTGCCGAAGCTTGGGTCGGTAAGAACATGACAATGAAACGTGGTCGTCCACGTGCGCGTGGTCGTTTCGGTAAGATCCTTAAGCCTTTTGCAGAGGTTACGATCCTAGTTCGTCAAGTTGAAGCAGTGTCAGGGGAGCAGACCTAATGGGTAATAAAGTAAATCCAATCGGCATGCGCCTTCAGGTTAACCGTACTTGGGACAGCCGCTGGTACGCGGACACTAAGGATTTCGGGAACCTACTTCTTGAAGACCTGAAAATGCGCGAATTCATTAAGAAAGAGTGCGCTCAAGCGGGTATTTCCCGTGTGATCATCGAACGTCCACACAAGAAGTGCCGCGTTACGATCCACACAGCCCGTCCAGGTGTTATCATCGGTAAGAAAGGTGCAGACATCGAAGGTCTGCGCAAGAAACTGGCGAATTTCACTGCTTCTGAATTGCACCTCAACATTGTTGAAGTTCGCAAGCCGGAATTGGACGCAGCACTTGTTGGTGAATCCATTTCGCAACAACTGGAACGTCGTGTTTCATTCCGTCGTGCTATGAAGCGTGCGGTACAAAATGCGATGCGTATGGGTGCCCTTGGTATCCGTGTGAACCTTGCCGGTCGTTTGGGTGGCGCAGAAATCGCGCGTACCGAATGGTACCGTGAAGGTCGCGTTCCATTGCACACATTGCGTGCCGATATCGATTACGCACACGTTGAAGCGATGACTGCTTATGGCATCATCGGGATCAAAACCTGGATCTTTAAAGGCGAGATCATGGAACACGATCCAGCAGCGCGTGACCGTAAAGCACAAGAACTCCAAGACGGCCCAACACCTCGCGGTGCTGGCGGTCGTCGTTGATAGGGGGGCGCACAGATGCTTCAGCCAAAACGTACTAAATTCCGCAAGCAGTTTAAGGGCTCTATTAAGGGTCTTGCTAAAGGTGGTTCCGATCTGAACTTTGGGTCTTTCGGCCTGAAGGCTACAGAGCCTGAGCGTGTAACCGCACGTCAAATCGAAGCGGCTCGCCGCGCGATGACACGTCACATGAAACGCCAAGGCCGCGTCTGGATCCGTATTTTTCCAGATGTGCCTATCACAGCCAAACCTATCGAAGTTCGTATGGGTAAAGGTAAAGGTTCTGTCGACCGTTGGGCGGCAAAAGTTAAGCCTGGCCGCGTGATGTTTGAAATTGACGGCGTTGACGAAGTCATCGCCCGTGAGGCCCTGCGCCTTGCAGCTATGAAGCTGCCGATCAAAACGCGCGTTGTGGTTCGCGAAGATTGGTAAGTTAGGTGGGTTTTACCCACCTTACTTGAGATAACGAAAGGCCGCTGGGAAACCGGCGGCCTTTTGCGTTGTGACGCACATGGCGTATTCATTACCCTGTAGGGTGGGTGAAACCCACCGAAGCAGATTGATCATTTCAAGCGCTGTATTACTCAAGATAAAGAAGCCCCCGCCGAGTGATAGATTGGGCCATTTTGTTTGAAACCTGTGAATGGTGCCTGAGTGGTGTATTGAAATGGACTTAGAAAATACAGCCGCGCTTGTTGGGATATCACTCCCTTGAATACCAATAGGGGGGGGCTGCCATCGCCTATTGGATGAAATTTCAGTCTGGGGCTGCGAGTAAGCGCAGACAGCATTTTTGAATTGATGGGCTAATTCGATACGAATGGAACACTTGCTTCGAAGCTGGAGGCATTTTGCCAATTGCGTAAATTTTCTGAACACAATGATTTTATAATACGTTTTTGTGAAGCCGCGCAGTTTCAGATCGAAGGATCGTCTAAGGACATCTTAATCGCAGAGCTAAGCAAAACTATAGTTTTCCTTAAGGACTAAATGTTTCCCAATTGCCTTTACAGAGCAAAGGCCGCGCCCGTACCCACCCCTCGGGTCGGGCGCAGTTGCGCGTGTCTGGGAACCGCAAGACACGAATATGTGCGCACGGATACGTGGTAAGCTACCAATATAAGTGCGATAGTCACCCAAACCCAAAAGGCACGAACATGAAAAGCAAACTACTGGCCCTCGGCCTCGGCGGCACGATCCTCGCAGCCCTTTGCTGCTTCACGCCATTCCTGCCTTTCATCTTGACGGCGCTTGGCCTCTCTAGCCTACTTGCTTACGTCTATACCGACGCAATCTTGCTGCCGATCTTGGCGGGCTTTCTTATTCTCACGGGGTACGCGCTATGGCGATTGAAGCAAAAGTAACTCTAGAATCCACGCTGACCTGTCCAAACTGCCAGCATGTCGAGACGGAAACCATGCCAACCGATGCTTGCCAGTGGTTTTATGAATGCAAATCCTGCGCAGCGGTTCTAAAACCGCTTGAAGGGGATTGCTGCGTTTACTGTTCTTACGCGACCGTGCCATGCCCGCCGATCCAAGAGGGCAAATCCTGCTGCTAGAATTCTGTACCAGGGAGACGGGCAGCCCCAATATCTAGTTGCTGAAAATCAAAGACAAAACTGTCCCCTAAATATTGGCAAAATCGGGCCTTTTAACTATAAAACATTACCTCTTGCCACACCTCAGAATCTCTCCTATACGCAGCACTCTACTATGACCTCCACCAGAATAATGGTCACCCCGAAGATATTCCAAAGGGGGCCTGCTGGTGATGTTGAAAGGAACAGGCGATGAACGCCCAGGAACTACACGATCTGACACCAGATCAGCTGCGCGAAAAGCTGGCTGACATGAAAAAAGAAAGCTTCAACTTGCGCTTTCAAGCTGCAACTGGCTCTCTTGAGAATCCTGCACAAATCCGCGTTGCACGTCGCAATGCAGCCCGTGTTAAAACAATTCTGAACCAAAAAGCCGCTGCCGCGGCATCTGAATAAGGAGCACACCAATGCCTAAACGTATTTTGACCGGCACAGTGACTTCTGATGCCAACGCCCAAACAGTTACGGTTGCAGTAGAGCGTGCCTTTACGCATCCGGTTCTGAAGAAAACAATTCGTCGGTCCAAGAAGTATCGGGCCCACGACGAGAACGAATCCTTCAAAGTTGGCGATTCCGTACGCATTATTGAGTGCGCGCCACGTTCGAAGACAAAGCGCTGGGAAGTGATCACAGCATAAGCTGCGACTGCTAAACAGTATAATCGAAACCCTAGGGATTAGGCACGCATCGCCCCCTACAGGTCGGGAGAAACCAAATGATCCAGATGCAGACAAATCTTGAGGTAGCTGACAATAGCGGCGCACGCCGTGTTCAGTGCATCAAGGTTCTGGGTGGTTCCAAGCGTAAATACGCATCGGTCGGCGACATCATTGTCGTGTCCGTTAAGGAAGCCATTCCACGTGGTCGTGTTAAGAAGGGTGACGTCCGTAAGGCCGTTGTCGTTCGCACGGCAAAAGAAGTTCGTCGCGATGATGGCACTGCCATTCGTTTCGACGGCAACGCCGCAGTTATTTTGAACAACAATAACGAGCCAGTAGGTACACGTATCTTTGGCCCAGTTGTTCGCGAATTGCGCGCTAAGAACTTCATGAAAATTATCTCCCTCGCTCCGGAGGTGCTTTGATATGGCTGCTAAACTGAAATCAGGCGACAAAGTCGTTTTGCTTACAGGCAAGGACAAAGGGAAAGAGGGTACTATCTCTTCCATCAGTCCAAAAACTGGTAAAGCCGTTGTTGACGGTTTGAACATCTCCATTCGTGCGACACGTCAGACGCAAGAATCTCAAGGTGGCCGTATTCCAAAAGCCATGCCAATCGCCCTAAGCAACCTGTCGTTGCTGGATGCGAACGGTAAAGCCACACGCGTTGGCTTTAAAATGGACGGCGAAAACAAAGTACGTTTCGCCAAGACAACAGGGGATGTGATCTAATGTCTGATTATACACCTCGCCTAAAGACTTCTTATGTCGACACAATTCGTGCCGCTTTGAAAGAAGAATTTGGCTATAAAAACGATATGATGATCCCACGTTTGGATAAGATCGTATTGAACATCGGTTGCGGTGCAGCTGCTGTGCGTGACAGCAAGAAAGCCAAGTCGGCTCAGGGTGACCTGACGTTGATCGCTGGCCAAAAAGCTTTGACCACAATTGCTAAGAAATCCATCGCGGGCTTCCGTGTACGTGAAGAAATGCCAATGGGTGCGAAAGTTACCTTGCGCGGCAATCGCATGTACGAATTCCTCGACCGTTTGACCACAATTGCAATGCCACGTATTCGCGATTTCCGCGGCGTATCTGGCAAATCTTTTGATGGCCGTGGCAACTATGCTATGGGCTTGAAAGAGCATCTTGTATTTCCAGAAATCGAATTCGATAAAATCGACGAAAACTGGGGTATGGATATTGTGATCGCAACAACGGCGAAAACTGATGATGAAGCGAAATCGCTGTTGAAAGCTTTCAACATGCCTTTCAATTCGTAAGCGGGAGGGAATTTACATATGGCTAAGAAATCCATGATCGCACGCGAAGTTAAGCGTGAGAAGCTTGTAAAGCAGTACGCAGAACGTCGTGCCGCTTTAAAAGCAATCGTGAGCAACCAAGACCTACCTATGGAAGAGCGTTTTCGCGCTACTCTTAAGTTGGCTAAGTTGCCACGCAACTCGTCCAAAGTTCGCTTGCACAACCGGTGCCAGCTGACAGGTCGTCCACACGCTTACTACCGTAAGCTCAAAATTTCGCGGATCGCGCTACGGGACCTCGGCTCTGCCGGTCAAATCCCTGGCATGGTCAAGTCGAGCTGGTAAGGAAGGGCATTAGATATGAACG
>CAJJBH010000098.1 GCA_905182355.1 uncultured Paracoccaceae bacterium
TGTCAGCCCGAACCACCGTATGTTGATCACCTCAGCCATCGCAGAGGTGCTGTTTGGCGAACGTGAAGTGTTGATTGCCGCGCAGCATTTGACAAGCTTGGACGGCGTTGCGCAAAGCCTGACCCCAAATATCCAATACATCCACCTGATGTTTAAACAACACGAGATCATCTTGGCCGATGGCGCATGGACCGAGAGCTTTCAACCGGGTGATCATTCGCTGAAAGGGATCGCGACCGAGCAACGTGGAGAGATCATCGCGCTGTTTCCAGAATTGGAAACGGTTGCTGGCATTGACCGTTACGGCGCGGCGCGGCTATCGCCGAAAAAGCATGAAGCGGTGTATTTATCGGGTAAGTTGGGTTTAGTTTAGACTGCGTTGGAACGGCTTCGCCACGCGGACCAGTCTTCTGGGGTGTCCAGATCCAGCCTTGCGTGATCTGCGGCCAACGGGTGCAGTTTCAAGCGATCGCCAAGTTTCGACAAAATCGGCTGTGCACCAATGTCTCCGCTAAGGTGCTGAAATTTATTAAACAATGCGGCATCAAAGATAATTGGGTGGCCCTGTTTTCCAGTGGTTGTGGCAGCCCTTAACGCCAATGCATCTGTGTTTGAAAACGCATCCAGCATTTCATTCATATCTCTGGTCGTGATCTCTGGCATGTCGGCAGGCAGGATCATAACGCCATCAGCGGCACGCGGCAGGGCGGCGATGCCACGCTGCAAACTGCGCGACATCCCAAGATTTGCGTCCGGAACTGTAACCTGAATGACGTCAAGGCCATCCAAACATCTGGCGCGTGGATGATCCAAACGGGGCAATGTAACTACGATAGGTTGGCCCGTCGCCAGCGCCCGTTTTGCCATAACTTGCAGGCACGGTGCACCCTGCACGTCTTCCAACAGCTTATCTGCACCCCGCATACGGGTCGAAGCGCCAGCGGCAAGGATTAAAATGGGTAGGATCATGTGGGCTGTATAACCTTAACCCCGCATCCGTGCACCATCGCCGTCAAACAACGGCTCAACAATCACGTGGGCAGGGCGCATTTGTCCCAAAATCTCGATTTCAACGGCCAAACCATCGGCAATCCGATCTGTTGGCAGAAACCCAATCGCAATCGATTTGCCTGCATGATGTGAATATCCACCGGAGGTACAGAAACCTACAACCGTGCCGTCCAGCCAGATAGGTTCATACCCTTGAACATCCGCGTCCAGCGCATCCACCTCAAATGACGCCAGTTTTCGGGCGGTGCCATTTTCGCGTTCAGTCTCAGCCGCTGTACGTCCAATAAAGTAGGTGTTCTTCTTAAAGCTGATGAACCGATCCAGCCCCGTTTCCGCCGCCGTATAATCGGGAGAGAATTCAGACATCCACGATCCAAAAAACTTATCAAGGCGCAGCGACATCATCGCCCGCATCCCGAACGGCACCATTCCATGGTTTTGCCCTTCACCCCAAAGCGTGTTCCACAGATTGCGTTGACCCATGGGATTGCAATAAATCTCGTACCCCAAATCGCCTGTATAGCTGACCCGCTGGACCAAACAATCCGTCATGCCCACAGTCATCGGGCGTACATCCATGAACTTCATTTCTGAAATATCAGTCAGGGTACATGCCGACAAAACAGCACGGGCGTTCGGCCCGGCAATCTGAAATCCATTACGTTTATCGCTTATATTCTCTAGGGTTACACCGTCTTCTTCATGTTGTTTGAACCATCTCCAGTGATAGGCTTGTGATCCATAAGATGCGGTTAATTGAAATTCATCTTCTGCCAAACACGACACAGTGAAATCTCCAACCAACTTGCCTTTAGGAGACAACATTGGGGTCAGGCTAAGGCGCCCAAGTTTTGGCATACGACCCGCCATAATGCGATCAAGCCAGGCACGTGCACCGTCGCCTTTGACAAGATATTTGCCAAAGTTGTGGACTTCATTAATGCCCACGGCCTCGCGCACCCCGCGCACTTCACGCGCGGTTGCATCAAACGCATCGGAGCGGCGGAAAGACGGCGTTTCAAACGTTGGCTCATCCTCTTGCGCAAAGTAATTCACCACTTCCATGCCGAATTGTTGACCCCAAACAGCACCCATTTCAGTAAATATGTCGTACATCGGTGTTGTGCGATTGGGGCGCGCAGCTGGCAATTCTTCGTTAGGATAGGACACGGAGAAACGCTTTTGATAATTCTCAATCACCTTAGGCAATGTGTAACCGGGCGAAATCCAGTCGCCAAAACGGGCCACATCCATTGCCATCACGTCACGCTCTGTTTCGCCCTCAACCATCCATTGTGCCAACATCAGGCCAACGCCGCCGCCCTGTGAGAAGCCTGCCATGACGCCACATGCCGACCAATAGTTGCGCACACCAGGGACGGGGCCAACCAGCGGATTACCGTCAGGGGCAAAGGTAAAGGGGCCGTGAATTACATTCTTAACGCCGGCCTTTTCCAGATCGGGAAAACGTTTGTAGGCAAAGTTGATGCTGTCTTCGATCTTGTCAAAATCATCTTGCAATAAGTCCTGGCCAAAGGACCACGGCGTGCCTCCAACGGCCCAAGGACGACAGGTTTGTTCATAAAAACCAATGCACAGCCCTTGGCCTTCTTGACGCAAATAACTTTCGCCTGCAGGGTCCATCACGTGCGGATGCTCAACCCCGTCTTTCATCATATCGACAATCAGCGGAACTTCTTCGGTCACCAAATACTGGTGTTCCATCGGGTGCAGCGGGAAATATATACCAGCCATCGCGCCCACTTCACGTGCCCACAAACCGCCCGCATTTACAACATGTTCCGCGTGAATGGTGCCTTTGTCAGTGACCACATCCCATGTGCCGTCTGGGCGCTGGTTTGTCTCAACCACCATTGTGTGCGTTTCAATCGTCGCGCCGCCCATACGCGCGGCTTTTGCGTAGGCATGGGTGGTGCCTGAAGGGTCGAGGTGCCCATCAAGCGGGTCATAAAGCCCGCCAATGATGCCATCGATATTGGTCACTGGCGCGATTTTTTTGATCTCTTCAGGACCAACGATCTCTGTCTCAAGCCCCATAAACCGATGCTTGGCCCGTTCGGCCAGCAACATATCAAAGCGATCTTGATTGTCTGCCAAGGTCACACCGCCCACGTGGTGTAGGCCGCACGACATGCCAGTGATTTCCTCAAGCTCTTTGTACAGTTTGATCGTATACCCCTGAAGCGCCGCCATATTGGTGTCGCCGTTCAATGTGTGAAAACCACCAGCGGCGTGCCACGTTGATCCTGACGTCAGTTCAGAGCGTTCCAACAACATCACATCTGACCAACCCAGTTTTGTCAGGTGGTAAAGCACAGACCCGCCGACAACGCCGCCTCCGATCACAGCTACGCGAGTAGTGGTTTTCATAAGGGTGGCTCCGGAATTAATGAACAGTACCTTGATGTAGTTTGTGGGCCAACTCCGCAAGGGGCTGGCCAGTTTGCGACACGACTTGTCGCAATACCTGACTGTCAGCGTTGGCCGGTATTTGACGTTCGTGCAGTTTTTGCCGCGCAACTGCAGCTTGCACCCGTTAGGATTGAAAGTTAACCTTTGTGAATAATTCGTTAATTTTTGTACTAGGTATTTGATGATGCTGACGAGACTAATTTTTGTGATGTCGGTGTTTCTATCTACTGGCGCATTTGCCGCCACTACGGTCCAACCAACCCTTTCGTTTCATGATCGCATAAAAATTCTGCAAGGCGAGACCGTGTTTAATGCAGCATGTTGCAAAACGTGCCGGAAAGGAAAAGCTTGCGGCGATAGCTGTATCTCCAAGTCATACAGGTGCAAAAAAGGTGTGGGGTGCGCGTGCAATGGGTAGACGATTATCCAATCACGACAAAATATGTCGCCTTGTGGCAACCAGCCGCACTTTAAGCCGCGCAAGTTGAGAACAACAAAACCAAACTACAGGGCATTTTCCACATGCGTACCCATGCACAGGCCGTAGTCATCGGCGGCGGCGTTATCGGCTGTTCCATCCTTTATCACCTAACCAAACTAGGCTGGTCCGACGTGGTCTTGATTGAACGGGACGAGCTGACGTCCGGCTCAACTTGGCACGCTGCGGCCAACATTCACGGTCTGCATGACAGCACGAACATCAGCCGCATCCAGCACTACACGATGGGGCTTTATAAGGAACTTGAGCAGGAAACCGGGCAGGGCTGCGGCGTGTTCCAGCCGGGGTCCTTGTATCTGGCCCAAACGGTTGAGCGCGAACATCAACTGCGTCTGCAAGCTGCCAAAGCAAAGCTGTATGGCATGAACTTTCACGAGGTGGATCGGAGCGAAGCTGAACGCCTGCACCCTTTGGTCGATTATGACGGCATCCGGTGCATCATGTGGGAACCCGATGGCGGCAATGTGGACCCTTCTGGCGTGACGCAAGCCTACGCGGCTGGTGCGCGGCAAAACGGGGCGGACGTTATACGTTTTAATCCTGTGCTTGGGACCGAACAACAACCTGACGGCACATGGATCGTACGCACCGAAAAAGGCGATATCGCAACACCGTGGGTCATCAATGCCGCGGGCCTTTGGGGCCGCGAAGTCGCTGCTATGGCAGGGGTCGAACTGCCCCTACAACCCACCGAACACCAGTATTTTGTGACCGAAACAATCCCTGAAATCGCAGCACTTGACCGCCGTCTGCCATCCTTGGCGGACCGTGACGGCGAATATTATCTGCGCCAAGAGGGTAAAGGTTTGCTGGTCGGGGCCTACGAAAAAAACATGAAGTTCTGGGCCGAAGATGGCACACCACTCGATTTTGCCCATGACCTGTTTGATGATGATTTAGAACGGATCGAGGACAACATGATGCGCGCGATTGACCGCGTGCCCGTTGTCGGTACCGCGGGCATCAAACGGGTCATCAACGGCCCGATGATCTGGTCGCCAGATGCGAATGTGTTGCTGGGGCCGGTGCCTGAACTTAAAGGGTATTTCTGCTGCAACGGCATCATCCCCGGCTTCTCCCAGTCGGGCGGCATGGGGCTGATGGTAGCGCAGTGGATCATCCAAGGAGAGATGCAATACGACATGTTTCCATGGGACTTGGCACGGTTCGGCGATTGGGCAACCAGCGGCACAAAGGGCAAGACCTTCACCAAAGAACGCGTACGTGACCAATACACCAACCGCTTCAAAATACACTTCCCGAACGAGGAACGCGCGGCAGGCCGCGCACTGCGCACACGCCCTGCATATCAACGCCAAAAGGACATGGGTGCTGTCATGGGCCTTAATTATGGTTGGGAACACCCGCTTTGGTTTGCTGATGCGCCGGGCACCGTCGACACCGACGGCTTCACGCGCCAAAACTGGTGGGCGCCCGTGGGCGAGGAATGTAAAATGCTGCGGGACCGCGCAGGCATCATCGACATCTCGAATTTCGCCAAATACCGCTGCAAAGGGGCAGGGGCTTCGGATTGGCTAGACAGCGTCTTTGCCAACAATATGCCAAAAGCGATCGGGCGATACTGCCTCACGCCCTTGATCGGCAAGCGTGGCGGCATCGCGGGTGATTTCACGGTGACAAAACTGGCGGAGGACGAATTCTGGATCATCGGATCAGGCATGGCCGAACGCTATCACAAACGCTTTTTCAACGAGGTGCCATTGCCTGACGGGACCACGTTTGAAAGCCAAACCGAAGCCATGTGTGGCTTCAACGTCGCGGGGCCTGAAAGCCGCGCAATGCTGCAATCCATGACAAATACGTCGTTCGCCACAACTGACTTTCCGTTTATGCGCTCCAAATGGATCGAACTGGCAGGCGTTAACGTACTGGCGCTACGGGTGTCGTTCACTGGCGATTTGGGCTGGGAATTGCACTGTGCAATTGGGGATCAAGATCAGCTTTATTCCGCCTTGCTCGAGGCTGGCAAAGCACATGGCGCTGGCCCCGTTGGCAGCCGTGCGCTGATGTCATTGCGGATCGAAAAAGGCTATGGCTCGTGGAGCCGCGAATACTCCCCTGAATACTGGCCACAAGAAGTGGGCCTCGATCGTCTGTGCAAAATGGACAAGGATTTCCTGAACAAAGCGGCGGTGGCCGAAACCCTGCAAAACACCGCGCGCGAACACATGGTTATCCTTGCGCTGGATGCTGCCGAAACGAACGCTTCAAACGCGGACGCAACAGGGGGCGAACCGATTTTCAAAGATGGCAAAGGCATCGGGCGCGTGACGTCGGGGGCCTATGGCTACACCGTCGGTCAAAGCCTTGCGCTGGGGTTTGTGAAGGGCGCGGTGGCTGGGGACGAGGTCGAGGTGATGGTGCTGGGCGTGCCCCACAAAGCGGTGATTTTGGCCGAGCCGCCATTTGATGCAAAGGGTGCGGTGTTGCGGGGATAGCCGCGTTGCATAGATAATGCAGGGGGGGGCATCCCACCTTATGTTGTCAAATATCGGATTCGCAGGCTAATCTCGTAATCCGACCTGGAGTGTTCAAACATGAAGAGTATTCTTGCGTCAGCCATTTTTTTCTGTGCGGGCCAAGCAGTTGCTGTTGAGAGTTGGCCGGACCGGGAAATCTGTAGAGTGGCAACAAAGACATATTTTTGGTTAAATACAGTGCCCGTTGATGCGCCAGACCAAGGAAAATACATGGGCTTTCAAAGTGTAAAAAAGAATTATTACACCTGTTATTTTGATGGTGACATTGCTGACTTCATGTGGACCAACAAGTCTTCTGAGGAAATGCGAAGTCGAAGTACAAAGATTAAAAGAACTGGAAATAGGCTCACGGTAATAACCGACATTAAAACTGAAAACTTCTTAAAAGGTGAATAGAGCGCTGCAGCTTGGATCAATTCAGGTGAGAAATGTTGTATTTTATTATAACCGGCAAGAGAATTCAAAGTGAAGGGTCGCGCTGTTGCGTATACTACGCAAAATGATCGGGCGTTCCAGCATACCACAAACCTCCAAACTCTGTGGTTACAATCCAGCCACAAACCCTTTATGACCCATCCATCTCCTGAAGGGACACAGTATGCCTAAATCTAAAAAGCCACGCGTCAAACGCGCAGATGCCAATCCTGTGAAAAAGCCAGCGGCGTATCAAGGGCTGCACAATGTTGCGAGACAAGAGGGATCGCACCCGAATAAGGCCGGTAAGAAAGCCGTGAACAAAGGCGCGTAAGTGCGCTTCTGTTGCTGACGCTGACATGAAAACGTAAGGCGGGATTTATCCCGTTTTTTGCGACAAATATTACCCAACAGTTAACTGTCGCCAGCAAACGTTAACGCGGACGTTTGCGTTACCAAACTGTTAACGGCCAAATCCTGCGAAAATGTACAAACCGACACATCAATTGTACATTTTGCCAAATTCAGCCCCAAAACTGCGATCATACAGCCCGTGAATTGTACAATTAGGGGGCCAAATTGTACAATTTAGCCCCAAACACCCAACGCACGCCGCGTTAACCCGCACCCCTACAGGGGACGGATTTTCAGCTCTGTGATCCGGTTGCCTTCGCGCTCCATCACTTCAAAACGAAAGCCGTGGAACGAAAACACCAGACCCACGGTGGGGATCATTTGTGCCTCGTGAATGACCAAACCAGCGATGGTGTTCGCCTCTTCATCGGGTAGGTTCCAGTCGTTGGCGCGGTTTAAATCACGGATGGTTGTACCCCCGTCGACGATGAATTCACCGTCGCCGGTGGCCGTCACCTGATGCTCGGTCTCGGCGTCAAATTCATCGGTGATTTCACCCACGATTTCTTCCAAAATATCCTCAAGCGTGATCAACCCTTGCAGACTGCCGTACTCATCTACCACCAGTGCAAAATGCGAGCGATTGCGTAGGAATTGGCGCATTTGGTCGTCCAAAGTGGTGGTTTCAGGCACAAAGTAGGGCAGCACCGCGACCGATGAAATATCGAATGATTTCAGCGCACTTGCGTCACCATCTGATCCACCAATTTCTTTATACATTGCCCGCAAAAGATCTTTGGCGTGAATCACACCAATGATGTTTTCTGGATCGTCTTGATAGACTGGCAGACGGGAATGAGGGGAATTCAAACACTGTTCAAGGATCGTATCCGGCGCATTTCCAAGGTTCACCATTTCGATGTCAGAGCGATGCAACATGATCTCTTCAACCACACGTTCGCCAAGATCAAGCGCTCCCAAAATACGGTCACGATCTTCCTTGTGTACGATCCCCTCAGAGTGCCCCAATTGCAGCGCACCGGCAATTTCTTCGTGTACCGCCAAAATATGGCTGTCAGGATCAACAGCAACGCCGAACATCCACAAAACACCGCGCACAAGGTATCGAACCGCAGTAACGATTGGTGAAAATACAAGTATTATCAATGCGATAGGTCGCGCCACTTTGGAAGACATGCTTTCGGCGTTGATGATCGCGTAGGTCTTGGGCAGGACTTCTGCGAAGACCAAAACCAGCGCTGTCATCACCAAAGTTGCATAGACCACGCCGCTTTCGCCAAAGGCTTGCAGGAACAAACCAGTGGTCAGCGAGGTCGCCAAGATGTTGACAAGGTTGTTGCCCAACAAGACGGAACCGATCAGCCGTTCGTTGTCTTCAGTGATGGCCAAGGCGCGTTCTGCACCTACCGATCCCTTATCAGCTTGAGCACGTAATTTGCCGCGTGATGCAGCGGTCAATGCTGTTTCGGAACCTGAGAAAAATCCAGACATAACAAGCAGTAACAAGATCACGCCGCAGGTGATCCAGAAGCTGTTGTCCAGCGATGCCAATGTATCGATCATGAGTAAGTATATCCTTTACCTGACATGGGTTATGTGCGCGCGGGCCGGTGCATTCAAGGCCGCGCGAATTTCAGTGAGCATAATAAAACATGAACACATCGTGATTGCCGATTTGTTGATGTTTGCAAAGTGTGCCGCGTGACGGTTGATGTTCAACAGCTTTAACTCAATTCTTGAAAATACGTTTTGTATCAAATTCTTATAATTTATTGAATGACTTAGGTCAGGGTTTGTCTTTGTCATTTTTGGCAAGCGGATGATGTTCTAATACCAATTCCGTCAGGCGCTCGTCCAAAACATGGGTATAGATTTCTGTGGTGGCGACGTCGGCGTGTCCAAGCATGGCCTGAATCGAACGCAGATCAGCGCCACCAGCCAGCAGATGCGTGGCAAAGGCATGTCGCAAGGTATGCGGTGTGACTTTGGAGGGCATAACCCCACCTGCCACTGCCAACTCTTTGATGAGCAGGTAAAATCTGTGGCGTGTCAGAAACCCTGCGGCACTGCGGGATGGGAACAGAAACTTTGACGCTGGTTTGCCTTTGGATTTCGCCAAATCATCTGCGGCGTCGCGGACTGGCAACCATGCAACCAAAGCTTCGCGGGCAGGGGGCGACAGGGGTACAATGCGTTCTTTACCACCTTTGCCAAGGATCAGAAGAACACGCGGATCACCCCGCGCCGCAGATACAGGCAAGCTGACCAATTCTGTGACGCGCATGCCTGTTGCGTAAAGTAATTCCATCAAACAGGTGTTGCGCAATCGATCACGACCCACTGTACGGGCGGCATCCAAAAGATGATCAACCTCTTCAACTGTAAGGGTTTTTGGCAGGCGTTTGTCCAGTCCAGGTCCAGTGATCTGGATCGCGGGGTTGTCTTCGCGCCAACCTTCTTCAAAGGCAAAGCGGTAAATTTGTTTGATGGAAGACAGGCGGCGGGCACGTGTGGATTTTGCCAATCCCTGTGCATCGCAATAGATTAGATACGATTCAACATCACCTTGAGTGGCCTCAAGAAAGTCACGGGATTGCTGAATGAGCCAATCTTGGAAATCTTTCAAGTCCCGTCCGTAGGCCAGCAATGTGTTGTTTGCGGCCCCTAATTCTGCGGCTTGTGCCTCTAGAAATGTAGAAATCCAATGGTTTATGTTGTGGCTCATTTTGCGTCTTGCATGATTAGCATTTGAAGGGCTGCACTGCGTGCGACATCCTCAAGCCCTAAGGCCCGCAAGGTTCCCAACGATTTACTAAGTTGGACCATGTCGCCTTGTGTTCCCGCGTGCAACGCGGACAGATTGCGCAGCAGAGCCATACCCAAATGGCCACTCTTTGCGATTTTGAGAAGGGTGGTATCAGCTGCGTTTGGGGAAAAACCACGTGCAATTGCAACCTCTAACGCGGAGGATGCCAACTTTGCGTCGACTTCACCCGCTGCCACAGATTTTCGAAAAGGGTGACGTGTGGCGGTGATTGGATATAGTGCTGTTGCAGCTTCATATTCAGTGCCACTTTGAAGAATAGTGAACACGTCTTTGTGGAGTTGGGTCGGCAGTTCAGATTTCATCAAGCGTTGGGTGAACAGCGTTGCAAATGGAACACCAAGTCCGGCAGATTGCATGTGACCCCAAGCCTTTGGCAAGGTTTTGATAATTGCGTCATTGTTGCGCGTGTCTAACGCCGTTTCGAAACGCTGTACGGCGGCAACACGATCCCAAATACCGCCAGATGCAGCGGGTTGGCGTTCTGAATATACTCCTAATAGGCGGTTGGCAGGCAGTGCCCCTGATTGTGCGAGTCGTTCTGCGGCTTCAATTTGGGTTTTCCATCCAGCCACATCACGTAGATCTGCGTTGGCATAGATTACTGGCCAACTGCGGGTCGAAATTGGTTGGCCTAACGCTTCAAAAATACGAAAGGCTAGCGCGTTTGGCTTCGCGGGGCGTGGCAATGGGGGTTCATCTTCGAACAGTTCCGAATCTAAGAAACGTTCTAATAACTTGATTTGATGGGACGAAATCGCATCAAGCGCACGTGCGGTGCCAAACAACAATGCAGCGGTGTTCCAATCCGCTGCGCGTGCAGCACAAAAAATACGATATGTGTAATCGGGTGCCAAGAACGGTTTCGCGTTTATTAGGCTACAAGCCGCGTCTTCCGTTTCATTTAGTAAAGATGCGTCCAAAAAGCGTCTTGCTACGTTCGGACTGCGAGATGGACCAATCTGTTCAATCAATGCCAGCGCCGGCTCTAATGCACCTGCATCTAGCAATACATCTACGCGGGCCAAATCGAATTTCTCACTTACCCCAGTTGCGGGATCAGCCACAGCTAACAACAACGTGAATAGCGAAGATTGTGCCGCAGGTAATGTCAGGGTGGGTATGTTGGTTAAGACTGTGGCAAGTTCAGCGGCATCCGATCCTGACCATAGATTTTGGGGCAATCCCGAAACGTTTGAAGGCACCAAACCTATTATTTTGTCTGCTGGGCCATCAAGTGTGGTCACACTTATATTAGGGACATCCGCGCCCTTGCTGATTTTGGGTTCATTAGGAAACAAAACGATCGGTTGAGACTTCGGAATGCTGTCCAGCCAGTCGATGGCAGACAATGGTCGTTCTGTCGAAATGCCTTGCGCAAATATGGCGTTTGGTAAAACTGCGGCGAACAAAGCCGCAAGGCAAAGCGATTTAGTCTGCATTCAAAAGCAGGGGTTGGCGGACTTCAACTTGAGGCGCAGAGAAATTCGCACCAAAAAATGGACCAATATAGGCATAGCCTACCAATCCAATGAATCCAAAAAATGTGATGAAAAACAACAGTTTAATCAGTCTGCCCATAAAATTGCCTGCCTTTTCGGATTCTCTTTTCATAACTTATATATGGCCTTTTTGACAATATCACGTCATTCAGTCGAAGATGAGTGAAATTGAGCAAATGATGGCCGATCGGGGCAAAAGACCAATGTCTTATACGTTAAAAAAGACCATTGTGTTGGTTGGGATGATGGGGGCAGGTAAAACTGCCGTTGGCCGTGCTTTGGCCCAACGATTGGGCGTTTCATTTTTAGACAGCGACGCGGAAATCGAGGTCGCGGCCAACAGAACTGTGCCCGAGATATTTGAACGCGACGGAGAGCCGTTCTTTCGCACCAAAGAGACCCAAATCATCGAGCGATTGCTGGCAGAAAAGCGGTGTGTCTTGTCCACGGGTGGTGGTGCGTTCCTAAGCGAACAGAACCGTATGAACATTTCTGGTAAGGGCATTTCGGTCTGGTTGAATGCAGACCTCGAGCTGCTTTGGAACCGTGTTCGCAACAAAGACACGCGGCCATTGTTGCGAACACCCAATCCTAAGTCAACTTTGCAAGACATCTATGACCAACGGGTACCAACGTATGCTTTGGCTGATATGACAGTGGTGTCAGAAGAAGAATATTCGATCGAGGATATGGTAGATCGTGTTGTCGAAGCATTGACCACACGCCCAGACGTTTTGGAGATGCACAATGCGTGATATTGTTTCGGTCAATCTGCCGGGCCGTGAATATGACATCCACATTGGCCCTGGTTTGCTGGCTGACGCTGGGGTGCTGATTTCACCACTGTTGAGCCAACCACGTGTCCGTGTCATCACCGACGACACTGTTGGCGCACTCCATTTGGAAACATTGCGTGCAGGCCTAAACGCCTCTGGTATCTCCATGGAATATTTGGCGCTGACACCCGGTGAGGGGACCAAGAATTGGGACAACCTGACCAAATGTGTAGAATGGCTTTTGGATCAAAAGGTTGAACGTCGCGACGTGGTTGTGGCGTTTGGTGGTGGGGTGATCGGTGATCTGGTTGGTTTCGCCGCTGCAATTTTGCGCCGTGGTGTTCGGTTTGTGCAAATTCCGACGTCTCTATTGGCACAGGTCGATAGTTCTGTCGGGGGTAAGACTGGGATCAACACAGGCCATGGCAAAAACCTTGTGGGCGCGTTTCATCAACCCAGCCTTGTTCTTGCCGATATTGATGTGCTTGGAACACTGACACCACGTGATTTTCTGGCTGGATGTGGCGAAGTTGTAAAATATGGCTTGCTTGGTGACGCGGAATTCTTTGAATGGCTTGAGAAAAATGGCCCCGCGATGGCTGCTGGTGATGTGGCCGCCCGTGTTCACGTTGTACGGCGTTCTGTTGAGATGAAGGCCGAAATTGTCATGCGCGACGAGACAGAGCAGGGGGATCGCGCACTCTTGAACCTTGGTCACACGTTTTGTCACGCACTGGAGGCAGCAACTGGGTACTCGGATCGCCTGTTACACGGCGAAGGTGTTGCCATTGGTTGTGCACTTGCGCTTGAGGTGTCATCCAAAATGGGCTTGTGTTCGCAAGAAGACCCCAGCCGTCTGCGTGCCTTTCTTAAGAATATGGGCATGAAGACAGATCTGTCAGATATTGATGGGCTATTGCCTGATGCCGAAGCGTTGGTTGATCTGATGGGACAAGATAAAAAGGTTCTGGATGGTCAGCTTAGGTTTATTCTGACACGTGGCATTGGAGCAGCATTTGTGACCAGCGATGTGTCCCGAGATCTGATTGTCCAGGTGTTGGATGAGGCGTTGCGGGTCTAGATTTTAGGGGCGATGCGCCTGTGTTTGACCGCTATTCGAGTATTTTTTGTCAAAAGAAACACTTGTGTCGTAAGTTAGAAAAAGCGGAGCTCATTTTCATGGGATCCGCTTTATTCAGTTTTAAGGGACGTTCGAAATTACGTCTAGAATGGAATTTCGTCGTCTAGATCGCGTGATGGTGCTGGGCTGCTTGAGCCACCACCCGCATTGCCACCACTGTATCCACCATCAGACGGGCCTGAATCGTAACCAGCAGAGCCACCGCCACCGCCGCCATAGTTTCCGTCACCGCCGCCGCCGCCTTCGCTACGACCGTCCAGCATCGTCAACGTACCGCTAAACCCTTGCAACACAACTTCGGTGCTGTATTTGTCGACACCAGCTTGATCCTGCCACTTGCGGGTCTGCAATTGGCCTTCAATATAAACTTTGGAACCCTTTTTCAGATACTGTTCTGCAATACGCACCAAACCTTCTTGGAAGATCGCGACCGAATGCCATTCCGTCTTTTCTTTACGTTCGCCAGTGTTGCGGTCTTTCCATGTCTCAGATGTTGCGATCCGCAGGTTGCAAACTTTGCCACCGTTCTGGAATGAACGCACTTCTGGGTCGCGGCCCAGATTTCCGATTAGGATTACTTTGTTTACTGAGCCAGCCATGGCATCCCCCGTTGGTTTCCATTGCACACACCTTAGCCGAATACTAAACTTTTGGATGCGAATCCAGTGTGCGCCATTTTGCGTGACACTATACCGACTGCGGATTGGTTAAAACATCGATAAGCATGATCGCCATTGCCTATTTTAATGGAAAGGGTGGTTTGATCGTAAAAAAGGTATAGAATTCATATTAAGGCAGATGTCGTGGGGCTTTGACAGTATGCGCATTGGTGTGGTAATTGCGATTTGTGGATCGCTGATGGCAGATGCTGCGATGTCTGACGTGTTGTCGTCGCGCAATCGTAAATCTCTTTTTTCATCGCAGACTAAAATCCTAGATAGCCGCGCCTCTAAGCAATATAGCAGCTCGGTACGGTTGAAGCCTGCAACGATAAATACGCCAACCAAATGGGGTGACGGAAGTTCATCACAATTTAAAGGCAAGTACAAAGGTAAGTACATCTCGGTCGTGCGTGCCGCTGCCCGCCGTCACGGCATTCCCGAAGATTTGTTCCTGCGTTTGATCCAGCAAGAAAGCAACTGGAACCCGCGGGCAAAGTCCCACGCCGGTGCTTTCGGGTTGGCACAGCTTATTCCGTCAACGGCCCGATATCTGGGCGTCGATATCAATGATCCACATCAAAACGTTGATGGTGGGGCGCGGTACCTTAAAGAACAATACCGCACATTTGGTTCATGGCGCCTAGCACTTGCTGCGTACAATGCAGGCCCAGGTGCTGTCAAAAAATATGGTGGTGTGCCGCCGTTCCGAGAAACACGAAACTACGTAAAGATCATTTGGGGCAGCTAAAACGCATTGCGCCTTGTTTTTGCCTACGTGTTCCCAATTTAATGCCATCTTCCCCACATAGTTGTTTGCCCAACACAATAAAAAAGGGCACCTTTATGAGCATATCTTCTACAAGTTTTTCAGAGCGATTAGCCCGCATCGAAACAAGTACGTTTTTGCTGTATGCTGGTGACGAGGCCCCACAACAATACAAGCCCGGAAATCTGATTTGCGCAACATCCAAGGTCAAGAAGGCAGAATGGTTGGTGATTGCACTTGGCATCCTTTTAGGTGCCCTTGCTGGCTATATGTTCAAGACGAATGTCGGGATCGAGATGTTTTTTGCACAGCCGTTGATGGTTGTGTTCGGGATTGTTAAAGCTGATCACATGACAGCCGGTATTTGTCTGGCGATGATTGCGGGACCGGTCTGTGCATTGGGGTTTCAGCTGTTTAGCCGCACCAAAAATCGTCTGGCACAGTTTTGGTGGGCGTATCTCGGGGGTGTCGTCGGCGCAAATCTGATGAAGTGGTACTATTTTTATCTTTCGATGACAGCCGGCGCATAATGGGCGCACCGGCTATCACCAAAGTATGTTACTCGGCAGCAATCTTAATAACGGGTTCCATTTCGGCAAATTTTTCATCGCTAAGATGGCATTTCACCTGATGCCCGTCAGCAAGCTGACGCACGGCTGGCATTTCGGTATCACACAGGCCCCCTGGCACCTGCGATTTCCAGCCACAACGGGTCTGGAAGGGACAACCAGGTGGTGGGTTCATTGCGGATGGGATATCACCCTCAAGAACGATGTGCTTTTTGATAACGGACGTGTCCGCAATTGGAACCGCTGACAAGAGGGCCTCGGTATAAGGGTGATAGGGGGGCGCGAACACTTGATCCGTTGTCCCCAGCTCAACCACATGGCCCAGATACATCACCATCACACGGTCAGAAAGATAACGTACGATCGACAAGTCGTGGCTGATGAATAGCAGCGTTGTCTTATGTTCGCGTTGAATATCCATCAGCAGATCGGTCACTGCGGCTTGCACAGACACGTCCAAAGCTGAAACGGGTTCATCGGCCACGACAATACGGGCATCACCGGCAAAGGCACGGGCAATGCCGACACGTTGCTTTTGTCCGCCAGATAATTGGCGGGGCATGCGATCCGCGAATTCGCGGGGCAGCTTTACCAAATCCAACAGTTCCAACATGCGTGTGCGCCGTTCGCTTTCGTTGTTGCCAACCTTAAATATCTCCAATGCACGAATGATCTGGCGCCCAATGGTCATTGAGGGGTTAAGGGTATCAAACGGATTTTGGAAAACCATCTGAACATCAGCAATCGTTTTGGTATCTCGATCTTCAATGGGGATATCTTGGATCGGTTTATTGTCGAGCAAAATTTGCCCTTCGGTGGCGGTTTCCAATCCCATTAGGACCTTGGCGAAGGTGGACTTTCCGCAACCGGATTCCCCCACAATTGCCAATGTCTCGGATTCACGTGCCTCGAACGAAAGGGTTTCGTTGGCTTTCACGACTTTGGAACTGCCACTTCCAAAGATCGCGTTTGCTGAGACCTCGTAGTACTTTTTAAGGTTGTCAATTTTTAGGACGACTTCGCCAATAGCACCTTTTTCCTTTTTCTTGGCGGCGACCGGCAGGGCATCCCAATCTATCTCAGCAAACCTCAGGCATCGGCTTTCATGGCGATCACCGTGTTCCACATGTGCCATTGGGATCGCTTTGCTGGCATTACATCTACCTTCCTCAAAATAATCGCAACGCGGTCCAAAGTTACAACCTTTGGGGCGTTCATGGGGCAGGGGGAAGTTGCCTGGAATTGCCACCAAGGGGCGTGAATTTTTATCGGCACCCGGCAGTGGGATCGAACGGAACAACGCTTGAGTGTAGGGGTGCTGCATCTTGTCAAATACATCTTCGATGCGACCTGTTTCAACCGCCTCACCCGAATACATGACGCAAATTCGGTCACAAGTTTCCAAAACCAGACCAAGGTTGTGGCTGATGAACAGCATGGAGGTGCCGTATTTTTTACCCAAATCTTTGACCAATTCAACAACGGCGGCTTCCACTGTCACGTCCAAGGCTGTTGTCGGTTCATCCAAGATCAGCAATGACGGTTCGGACATCAATGCCATCGCAATAACGATGCGCTGTTGTTGGCCCCCAGAAAGCTGATGGGGAAAGGAATTCAAGATACGTTTGGGGTCCGGCAATTTCACATCGGTAACCACCTGTAACGCCCGATCAAATGCTTCGCTTGATGACATGCCTTGATGGATCATAGGGACTTCCATCAACTGTTTGCCGATTTTCATCGCTGGGTTCAGGGAGGCCATCGGCTCTTGATAGATCATCGCAATTTCAGAGCCGCGAATATTGCGCAGTTCCTCCATCGTCATCTGCCCCAAATCTTGACCTTTGAATTTGATCGACCCACCAACAACACGGCCGTTTTTGCCCAAATCTTGCATCACGCCAAGGGCGACTGTTGATTTTCCACAGCCACTTTCCCCTACCAATCCAACGGCTTCACCGGGTTGTACGGTGACGGAAAAATCCATGACCGCAGGAATTTCGCGCAGGCGTGTGAAAAAGGATATCGACAGGTTGTCGATTTCTAGGATCGGACCGTCATAATCTGGTTTCGTCATCTCGTTCTCTCCCTGACCGTCAAAAACTTAGTGTTTCTTTTGGCCATAAATATTCCGGGGGTCTGGGGGCTGGCCCCCAGATATGCCGCCTTAATCGCGCAACGATTCCTCGCGCAGGCCATCCGCCAATAGGTTTAATCCCAAGACCAATGTCAGCAATGACACTGCTGGCGGTAGGAGTGGATGGATATAGGCACGAATAAGGGTGCGGCCTGTGTTTATCGTAGTCCCCCAATCAGGGCTTTCTGATTCCAGCCCCAACCCAAAGAAACCTAATGTCCCAAGTAGAATGGTTGTGTAACCGATACGCAGGCAGAAATCGACAATCAGCGGTCCACGTGCGTTGGGCAATATTTCCCAAAGCATGATGTACCACGGACCTTCACCGCGGGTTTGGGCAGCCGCCACATAGTCACGCGTTTTTATATCTAGTGCGAGGCCACGCACGATACGAAAAACAGTTGGCGCGTTTACAAAGACCACGGACACAAACACAACCAAGATACTGGGGTCCATGTCATAGAAATCTAATATCTGGGGCAGCCCCAATATACTGTATTCCTTGGTCGAGATGATATACCCTTCGTTGCTGATCAACGCCAAGTAGACCCATACCAAAGCACCAAGGACAACAATCAATAAAGGGGTGCGGATTGCTGGCTGTGTATGATACCGCGAATTCAACAAAATCCCAAAAAATACGACAGGAAAGATGAATAGGACTGCAGCCATGTAGTTTGGAATTCCTGTTGCCACAATCTCAGGCGTTACCAGGAGGTAGAAAAGTAAGATTACCGGAAAGGCGAGGATCAGGTTCGCAGCAAACGACAAAAATGTGTCCAAGCGACCGCCATAATATCCAGCAGGCAATCCCAAAGTGATCCCAACCATGAAGGCAAATATAGTTGCAAAGGGCGCAATTAAAACAACGGTCCAAGCGCCTTTGAACAGGCGACTGAACACGTCGCGGGCAAGGTTGTCACCCCCCAGCAGATACCACTGGAATTCGCCGTCTTCAGCCCCGCGCAAAGGTGTTCCGGGCAGTTTGTTCTTCATGCCGGACGCTTGGCTTAGGGAATCGTGCGTCACGATCAAGTCAAAAACTCCAGCCATGACACCAGCTAAAACCCAAAACAAAACCAGCGCAAAGCCGATCATCCCTACCGTGCTGTCAAACAGTTTTCCGTAAAGCCCCAAACTGCGTTTGAGCTTGATCGAAACTACGAAAATCACCAACATACCGATCCAAACGGGTGTCAATCTTTGTGCAATTCCTCCAAAGATTCCAGCGTTGGTGCCCATAACGACCCCAGCCAAAAGGTAGACTGCGCTTAGTGCGATCACCGCGATGAACGTAACTTTAAGTGCAAAATTCGCCAAACCGCCGATACCAGCACTTGTTGCTATGGTCCCGTCGGATCGTATGCTTGTTGGCTGCTCTGATGCGAACAATGAAGTAAGGATTTGCCCAACAAGCATGATGGTGAAAACACCAACCGCCAGTGCGAAGAATAGGTTTAGAAAGCTTAGGCTTCCGGTCCACGTCAATGGTTCCACTGTCTTTGCCCTCCCTTATGAAATTCGGATACGTGGGTTTAAGAAGACGTAACCGACATCAGAAATCAGTTGCGTGACCAAAACCACGATGACGGAAACAACCGAGACGGCCATTAACAATTCGATGTCGTTGTTTGACGCGGCTTGCACTAATAGACGCCCGAAGCCATCGTAGGCAAAAAGCGTTTCGACAATTACAACACCATTCAGCAACCACGGAACTTGCAGCATGATTACTGTAAAGGGTGCGATCAATGCGTTGCGCAAGGCATGCTTCATTACTACGTTTCGAAAGCTCACACCTTTTAAACGTGCGGTGCGGACATATTGCGCCGTCATCACCTCTGCCATCGATGCACGTGTCATACGGGCGATATAACCCATCCCATAAAGCGAAATTGTAAGCACAGGCAGAAAGAAGTTTCTGAATGTTGCGTCTTCGACCGCTTGCTTGGCGGACCCTAAGAGCAGTGTCTTTGTATCGATCCAACCCCATTCAGCCAACAGGGGTGAAATGCCAAACTTTGAAGAGGCAAACAAAGCAATGAAGATAACACCAGATACGTATTCAGGTGTGGCAGTCGAAGCGATAGAAAAAGTTGACAGGGTGCGATCTAGCTTCGATCCTTCGCGCATCCCCGCCAGAACGCCAACAATCAAGGCCATTGGGACCATAAGCAGAAGAACAAAGCCCATAAGCTTGCCAGTGGCTGCTAAGCGCTTTGCAACCAGTCCGTCGACATTTGTTTTAAAGACCGTCGACGTTCCCCAATGTCCCTGCAAAACGCCGCAAAAACGCGAGCGATCCTGTGTGTGGGTATTTGGCAGGAAACAGCGGCCAGTGACTTTTGTTACACCATCATCATCGATTTTTTCCGTCACCCACCCAGGTACCACGCCGACCCACTGCCCAAATTTATATGGTAATGGCGCAAGATATCCACGATCACCTAGCCAGCTTGTTACCGCTTCTTCGGACATGCGGAAGTTGCCTTGCGTCTTGGCAAGTTTTTCTAGGTTTGGTAGCAAATTTGTCATGAAAAAGACAATGAACGTCAGGCATATCGCCGTCAGCAACATCTGTCCAAGACGTCGTAGAATAAAGGTTCCCATGGATGCCCCTGTTGGTAGGCTGAATGTAAATGTTGGCGGCCTTTGCGGCTCTTGCCAAACGTGGGCAGGCAATTGCGCCGCCCAAAGGTTCTTTGTTTTACCCCCTTCGTGTCTGTTCAAGTGGCTGGGTGCCAATTTATAAGCAGACAACGTAATCCCCGAACTCATGAGGCTACAGTTATGGTCGCAGGTCAATGCGTAGAAAGATGAAATAATGTACCTTTGGCGACATCAAGGTGGAAAATAACGACACTTCTGGCTGTGCAGCCATTAGTTTCGTGAAAGAAAACATGGGCTTTTGATCATTTGCGCAGACGCAATTGACTTGGTGTGAAGCCAGAGTGTTGTTGAATGAAACGTGTGAAGTACGCGGGGCTTCCAAAGTTCAAGGCTTCAGCAATGGCTTTTGAGGTTTGATTTCCATCCAGCAATGCAGATTGGGCTTTGTGCAAAAGGCGCGCAGTGATGTGATCTGCGGCAGTCTGCCCTGTCGCGCTTTTGCTGGCGCGTGCCAAATGGGTTGGTGTTACTCCAAGTTTTTCGGCGTGATCTGCCATTGTCGCACCTTGCATGTCGGGTAGGGGGAGGTTCTTAAAAAACTGGGCAATCAGCCGTACATTTGCTTTTGGCTTGGTTTGGAGCGGTGCATCGACAACTTGGCGGCGTACCCAAATTTTGATAAGTTTTTGATGTGCTAGCAGTGCATCATCCACAAATGGAAGACCTTGTGCCGCCTCACGTCGTGCCGCCTCAAGCAATCCTGACAGCTCCGAAATTTCGGCTACATCACGAAGCCGAAGATGTCGTGGTGATTGTAGTTCCCAAGTGTTGTGTTCTTTTGGAATGACTGCAATTTTGGCCGTTGCTTGGCGCCCTAACTCAATTGCAAATACGTGGCTGTGGGGCACAATAATTGCGTTGTGCGTACCTAAACTGCTGCGGGACCCGTTCAATTGTAATAAACCCTGCCCACGTGTAATCCAAATCAACAAATCCGATTGCTCTTCGTGCAATAAGGAAAGCCGCCAATCCTGTGACTTGGTGAAGGCTGAAAGAGATTTGATTTGAAGGCTGTTAATCATATGCGACAAATGTCGTAATTATTGAATTATGTAAACAAACGAGTGAATTTATGTGATTTTCGAAGAGTA
>CAJJBH010000099.1 GCA_905182355.1 uncultured Paracoccaceae bacterium
CCAAACTGGCGCGTAGCATCGCCCAATCACTGTCATCGTAATTGAAGTCGGCCAATTTAAATCCAGCCGCGGATGCGTGTTGCAGTCGCTCGCCCTTGAATAGCAAAGAAATGTCCGCATCTGGGGTATCGGGTACATAGGGGCTGGAAGAGGCATTAACCTTACTAAAAATGAGCAGCCCAACTGTCGTACAAACCAAAGCAGCAAAAAGAATAAAAAGAAAATCAGAAAATGACATTCCTTTGGTTCTCTCCAATTGGGATGGCATTATTCCCCTGACGTGCATCAATTGCCTCACGAGGCCATTTCACTTCTACAATAGCGCCGGTGTGACTTTGTGGGGTAGGGACGTTGGCATATGGATCAGGCCCATTGGCAAAACTTATCTCAGCACCCGATCGTTCCAAAAGCGTTTTGGCGATGAACAGTCCTAACCCCATACCTTCATACTCTGGCCGCGCTTTACGGTCTGCAGAGGATTTACGTCGCCCAACAAATGGCTCGCCAATGCGGCCAAGCAGATGGGGCGGAAACCCTGTGCCGTCATCGATTATTCTTATTGAAATAATTTCGGTGGTCCAATGACATTCGACCCAAACATTTGCTTTTGCAAAATCGACTGCGTTTTGGACTAAATTGCGCAGCCCGTGAATGATCTCGGGTTTGCGCAGAATTGTGGGTTGTTTCAGTTCAAATCCAGTCGCAGGATCATGCGAGTAATGGACCATTTTCCCACGGTGGGCATGTGGTTCCGCAGCCTCGGTTACAACCGTCATCAAGGGCGCTTGGCGCAGATGTAAATCATCCTTTCCGGCACGACCCATGTCGCGCAAAATATCACGGCAACGGTCTGCTTGTTCGCGGATCAAAGCTGCGTCTTCATGTAAATCAGGCCGATCTTCTAGTTCGTCCATCAGTTCGGCGCTTGCCAGCTTGATGGTCGCAAGTGGCGTCCCCAATTCATGTGCGGCGGCAGCCACAACACCACCAATATCGGTTAACTTTTGTTCACGCGAAAGCGCCATTTGGGTCGCAGACAACGCGTCAGACATCGAGTACATTTCCGATGTAACCCGCCGCGAATAGGCACCGATAAACACAATTGCGATAACTAGCGCGATCCAGTTTCCAAATACGAAAACGTCTGGGATGCGCAGAATAAATCCCTGATCTGTTCGTAGGGCCAAGTGGTATTGTGACAACAAAGAAACCATCGCAATCGCAGTTCCACCGGCAAGGATGGTGGATCGCGTAGTTAGCACGGCAGCGGATACTGTGACCGGTCCTAACAGCAGCAATGCAAATGGATTGTGCAAGCCGCCTGTCAAAAACAACAGGAACCCCAATTGTAGCAAATCAAACATCACCATCGCGAGGTTTTCGCGCTCTGACAGCCGTTTATTTTCGGGGAAAACAAAGATGGCGATCAGATTTCCAATCACGGAAACACCCACCGCAAAGTAGCAAAGCCCCAATTCCAGCTGCAAACCGTAGACATGTTGGCCCACAACGATTGCGGTTAATTGTCCCACAATGGCGACCCACCGCAACACGATTATCGTTCTAAGCCTTATCCAGCTGGATCTTTGTTGACCGGTGAAAAAGCTAATGTTTGAATCTGCCATTGGATCACTATTTCTTTGATTGCACAGGGTAGGTGGGCTGATATTGGTCTAGCATGGTCAATTTAAACCGCCATGCAAGGGGATCAAAATGTCACGTATCATCGCACCTTTAGCAGTTGTAACTGCCGCAGTCGTTTTAGGCGGGACATGGTTTGCAACCCGCAATACCAGCGACGACCAATTTGCCCAATGCCGCGCAAGTGCTGTGGCAGGTGGTACATCAATTGGTGGTCCGTTCGAGTTGGTAAGTGCCAAAGGTGAAACCGTCACTGATAAGGACGTTATCACCGAACCTACCATGATTTATTTCGGCTATACATTCTGCCCAGATGTTTGTCCGCTTGATACGGCCCGTAACGCTGAAGCGACAGATTTTCTAGCTGAAGGTGGCCAATCCATGACGCCAGTTTTCATCTCGATAGATCCAAATCGTGATACGCCAGAGGTGGTTGGCGACTATGCTTTTAACATGCATGAAAAAATGATCGGCCTTACAGGTTCAGCCTTACAGGTTAAGGCCGCAAGCCAAGCCTACCGCACCTATTACAAGGCGCATCCAGGGGATGATGAATATTACCTCGTTGATCATTCGACCTTCAGTTATTTGGTCCTACCAAAATATGGTTTTGTCGAATTCTTTCGCCGTGACGTAACCGCAGAAGACATGGCGAAAACAGTTGGCTGTTTTATAGACAACAGCTGATTTGACCTAGTGGGGTCATCACGTCATATTAAGTCTGAACAAGGAGACGACCAAATGGCAGAAGCTACGCAATTCGAAATTGGTGAAGATCGGTCGTTGCTATTGGTCGATGATGACGAGCCATTCTTGCGCCGTCTGGCCAAAGCAATGGAAAAACGAGGGTTCGTGGTCGAAACAGGCAGTTCAGTCGCCGCTGGCCGCGCCATTGCAATAGCGCGCCCACCCGCCTATGCGGTCATTGATCTTCGGCTTGGTGACGGCAA
This sequence comes from uncultured Paracoccaceae bacterium, assembly GCA_905182355.1. Lineage (GTDB taxonomy): Bacteria > Pseudomonadota > Alphaproteobacteria > Rhodobacterales > Rhodobacteraceae > Ascidiaceihabitans. Next base: position 2,592 of record CAJJBH010000099.1, read on the forward strand.
CGGATTAGATATCGTTGAGGTGTTGCGCGACAAACGTCCCGATGCACGTATCGTTGTTTTGACAGGGTACGGGGCCATCGCCACCGCAGTTGCAGCAGTAAAAATTGGTGCCACTGATTACCTATCTAAACCTGCTGATGCGACCGATATTATGAACGCGTTGCTGGCGACTGGCGATGACCTACCCCCACCTCCAGAAAACCCGATGAGTGCGGACCGTGTCCGTTGGGAACATATCCAGCGGGTGTACGAGCTGTGTGATCGAAATGTGTCCGAAACTGCGCGACGTTTGAACATGCACCGTCGGACGTTGCAGCGTATTTTGGCCAAAAGATCCCCTAAGTAGAGCCTATATATCGTAGCGCTTGTGGACCTTGCTGACGATTGTTCCATCAGCCAATTCGACGCCTTCATCTAACCGCCAATCCCGAAATCCACGGGATTGGTAGTAGGTTACACCACCCTCATTGTCCGTACGGATGTTGGCGTTGATCCATGCATAACCAAGCTGCCTTGCTGCAGTCTTGGTGGCCTCAAACAACGATGACCCAATCCCCAAACCAGTGCGTCCCACCTCAACAAAAGTTGCGATGTTACATGCCTCAGGCGGCAGATATGCAACGGGCTCGAACCATTGAAACCCAGTCACTGTCTCGCGATTATCGACGGCAACGTGCCATGCCGATTGATTGGGTGAAAATTCCATCCATTCGACAATTTCTTTTGCTGTAACGGCTTGTGTCTTGGCCGTTGTGCCACCTTTTTTGATAATGGTATTCAAAAGATCAGCCATTGATCCGGCATCCATTGAACTGGCGCGGCGGACGGCAATCATGGCATGGCTTTCAGCAATTCGTGGTGACGGGCAGTAAACGCATTTCTTGTCTCAACAGGGGTGCGAAGCACAATGGACAGCCCCTCCATCACGTCTCTGTCAGGTTTGCCAAAGAATTTACTTGCCTCACTTTCAGAAAACCCAGCAATCTGAACCGCCTCCATCCATGCACTAATTTTATCTGCCTTCTTGATCTGTTTTTTTACCGCGGCAGGGATCGCAGCAGGTAAACCAAAGCGAATGTGGATCGCTGCCATCAACCGATCATCCAATTCCCCATAGCTTGGCCCAACGGCGGCTTTCACTGGCGATATCATGTCGCCAATCACGTATTCAGGCGCATCATGCAACAACGCGGCAAGTCGCCATTTCATTGCAGTATTTGGTGCAATTCGCCCAAATAGGGTCTCAACCAACAAGGAATGTTCGGCCACGGAATATGCAAAATCGCCATGCGTCTGACCGTTCCAGCGGGCTACAAAGGCAAGCCCATGTGCGATATCTTCGATTTCAATATCCACAGGGGTTGGGTCCAGCAGGTCAAGCCTACGACCGGAAAGCATACGTTGCCATGCACGGGGTTGTTGTGCCATTTGATCGTCCCTTTTTGGAATTCCTGCTCAGTTTGCCACAGGAATTTGACCCCGACAATTGTTGCGAAACGAATTCACCCTTTTCTTTTTCCGCCCTCAACCCCATCTTAAAGGAAACAAACTTGAAAGGACGCGCCATGACGCAGTACACCAAAGATCACGATGTCATTGCCACCCTCTCGCCAGAGGAATTCCGTGTCACCCAACAAAGCGGAACAGAACGCCCCGGCACTGGCAAACTTCTAGGCAATAAGGAACCCGGTCTTTACGTCGACATCGTATCGGGCGAGCCCTTATTTGCATCCTCAGACAAATATGAAAGCGGATGTGGCTGGCCTAGTTTTACCAAAGCGATCGAGGTTGCGAACGTCGCTGAAATTCAGGATGCAACCTTGGGAATGGTGCGCACAGAAGTGCGATCATCCCACGGCGACAGCCATCTTGGACATGTGTTCCCAGATGGGCCACAAGATCGTGGTGGATTGCGCTATTGCATCAATTCGGCATCCTTACGTTTCGTGCACCGCGATGACATGGAAGGCGAAGGGTACGCCGCATATTTAGACCAAGTGGAGGATATAGCATGAGCACTGAACGCGCAGTTTTAGCAGGTGGTTGTTTCTGGGGTATGCAGGATTTAATCCGCAAAATGCCGGGCGTGGTATCGACACGCGTTGGTTACACAGGCGGCGACGTCCTGAACGCGACCTATCGCGATCACGGCACACATGCCGAGGGGATCGAGATTATGTTTGAGCCTTCAAAGATTTCGTATCGCGAGCTATTGGAATTCTTTTTTCAAATACACGATCCCACCACTCAAAATCGTCAAGGGAATGACCGTGGCCTGAGCTATCGTTCCGCGATCTATTACGTGGACGACGCGCAGCACCTAACTGCGATGGACACGATTGCAGACGTTGAAGCGTCAGGTATTTGGCCGGGCAAAGTAGTGACCGAAGTCGACCCTGTCAGCGATTTCTGGGAAGCAGAGCCAGAGCATCAGGATTATATCGAACGCATCCCCAACGGCTACACCTGCCATTTTGTGCGACCCGATTGGGTGCTGCCAAAGCGGGCAGCTGAATAAGAATAGGGGCGGGCCTTCGGGTCCGTCTTTTTCGTTTTAAGGGGGCACAAAATGGACGCAGAAATTTCAGATGGGATCTCCAACGCGATCAAAGAGATCGTCGAGGACATCGCACCAGACGTGCGGTTCGTGTCCAAGTACGGTGGTGAAGTGCTGGCCCCTGATCCCGACAGCGACAAGAAATTCGTCGGTGGAATTTTTAGCTACAAGGATCACGTGTCGTTAGAGTTTTCCAAAGGCGCTTCGTTCGTTGATCCTGATGGTGCGCTTGAGGGGAAGGGGAAGAACCGCCGGCATTTAAAGTTTGCGGTGGTCGAGGATGTGGCGGCTAAAGGTACAGTAGGGTTTTTGAAGCGGGCGTTGGGGCTTTAACTACTAAATCATAGGTTGTATGTAGTTGCTTGCGAGTGGGTTTATTTTGATCCTAACGCAACGCTTATGCCAACATATTTCGAAAGTACTGGAATGCTCGCTTTTCAAATCGCAAAAAAATCCCTGCTATTGATTACCAATAATTTCTATGACGTCCTGCGCATTTGTGCCGTGTTGTATCTGTTAAATGTGATCGTCAATGTGCTCGCCACCTATGCGCTAACAGGAATCTGGGCAGTTGAGAAAGTAGAATTCGACGATGAGGAAATCAATTCTGGCTTAGTTGCCTTGATGGTTATCGGGTCAATACTTGTTTCGGCAATTGTTACGCTTTGGGTAGCGGTTACATGGCATCGTTATGTTCTTTTGGAAGAAGCGCCTAATGGTTGGATCCCAAGGTGGAATAAATCCGCAAATCTTTCGTATTTTTACCAATTCTTAAAACTGGTTCTAATTTTCTTTGTTCTTGGGTTGATGATAGCAGTTATCGTTGCAACCAGCGTTGGAAACACTGGTAACCTAGGCTTCCTATTTTCTGCCATTATCGTTGTAATGAGTGTGGCTTTCGGTTTCACAGCATTAAAGATGTCTTTAATATTTCCGTCTGCTGCAGTCGAAACCAATATGGGTGTTGTGGACTCTTGGAGCATGAGTGGCCCCTACAACAAAACCCTTCTTGCATTGACGGTTGCATCCGTGGGTTTTGGATTTTTATATGAGACGATCGCAGGCTTGCTTGATGTGAATATGTTCACGTCCTCGATTAGGTTCTTCCTAAATGCCTTCTTTGGTTTTTGGGGGCTTAGTGTTCTGACAACCCTTTACGGTATAATTGTTGAGGGCCGTGAGATGGAGGATTGATCCCCCATCCGATAGAACTTTCTGCGACCAAAAAACCGGACTCCACGCGCCGTCAACCATCGCTTCCAATCACATCGCGACCCATTAAAGCAGTTCAGATCAACCTTTTTTAAAACTCATCTAGCACACCCGTCGCTGTATACTGCCAGTCTCTGACGCAATGCCGCGACTGAACATGCTTTGCCGTTGATCTAAGCCAAAAATCTTATTTCAACCGCGCCAAGTCATTGCGTTCCCAAAAATCTGGCGCAGAATAAATCACAACCTTCGTCCCATAGTGCCGCCCCGCAATCTGGATGAAACGGATCGCCAAACGTCGCGGTGCTGAAAGGAGGCGGAGGCTGGCAAGATCGATCAACGCAGTGCGGCGGGACAGGGTTATATTTTTCACTCCAACTCGTCTGACGGGATAATTCCAAAGAATTGACCGCCCGACCAGACGCCAAACCAGCCCTCGTGATGCACACCCAAATCCACCAGCCGATAGAAACTTTTGCGATCAATCAATGCCTCAAGGTCCGAACGGATTAAGATATAGGGCGAGGGCTCCCCCGTCTCAGCGTCCCGCTCAACCCGAATTGCATGATCAGCACCCGCGACAGCAAAATCATCAACAAGTGTCACAAATTTCAAAACTTGATCGATGCCTTCACCCG
>CAJJBH010000100.1 GCA_905182355.1 uncultured Paracoccaceae bacterium
CGTTTAACCCATCACGTCCACATTCTCGAGATGAACGGCGAAAGCTACAGACTTAAACACAGCCGTAACAAACAAAAGTAATCAAAGCCCAATCCAGATCAGAACAATGTTGGCCCTTGGGCCAACATGCGCTTTGGCACGCGTTAGCTATATGACAAGCACTCGCGCCAAAGCGCACGACAAACGATAACTCAGTGGACCAGTTTTACGCCGCGACTTGGTCCCTTTTTACTCTGCGATTGACACACACTGGGACAAGCTCTGCGGGGCTATAAGATGCCAGTTTGGCGGGATGCGATTTATTTGGGGGGCAAATCAGAGGTGCAAGCGATGCGTGATAAGATGATCGTTGCAGGTTGATTACACGGGTAATTATGTATTGCATTGTCACAACTTTTTCCACGAAAATAGCGGAATGATGATGTAGGTTGAAGTTAAAGATTAACCTTAGTTGCTGTTGGTTGTTCGTGGCTTTGTAATGTCTTAAAGCTGACAACTACCCAATTACCGAACGTCGTCCCCAAAGGCGTTATATGCTCGGTAAGGCCTGTCTCCAGCTGTGCAAATCTAAGACAGTCAAAGTGCGTCCTCCCCCAGCAGTACATATACTTTATGCCTATTTTTGGTTAGCACACCGCGTTTACAGCATCGTATGTTTGGCAAGAATTTACGTGCTAGCGGCACTTTCAGTCAGAAGCCAATCTTTGACGATTTGCAGCTTCAAATCCATCGGCGTTTTTGCACGTTGCAGCAGATAATACCCGTATTCGGTTCGTGTTTGTATGTCGCCAATTGGTCGAACCAGTTCACCGCTTTCCAGCAACGGGTCAATTAAATAACTCCAACCAAGTGCGATGCCCAATCCATCGACAGCCGCTTGGATTGCGTGGGGGTAAGCGTTGAAAACGGACCGTTTGGAAAGCGCAGGGAACCCTGATATATGTCCCGTCAGCCAATCATTCCAATTCATCCATTCGGGGTGTTTGCTTGAAACTTCAATAAGGGAAAGGGTTGAAAGGGTCTCAAGGTCAGCAGCGGTCGGGTTATTCGCCAAGAACTCCGGCGAACAGACTGGAAAGATTGTCTCGCCAAACAGTTTTTGCGAGGTGTGGTCAGGCCACTGGCCATCACCCCTTAAAATAGCAAAATCAACATTTTCAGCCAAGCATTCTGAATCTTCATCTGATGCGATTACGGCAATGTTTGTATTGCTGTGAACCGTCTTGAAATTCCGCAGCCGTGGTATCAGCCAAAGTGTTGTAACTGAATTCGTTGCTGCCAAATTGATCTGCTGCGAATTTTCTTGTTCAAACATTGCCGCGGAAACATCACGAAGGTTTTTTAACGAAGGTTGGATTTTTTTTAGGAGCAACGCTCCTTGCGCCGTCAAACTAATAGATTTGCTGCCACGCCGAAACAATGGGGTTTTGTAATGCTGCTCGAGTAAACGAACTTTGCGACTGATCGCACTTTCACTGATTCCTATTTCACGTGATGCCCCCGAGAAGCTTTCGTGCTTTGCAGCGACTTCGAAAGTCAAAAGATAATCTAGTGGTGGCAATGATGTTTTATTGGCCTGCACAGTTTTCCGCCCCTCAAAATCCAGGTTAAGTGCTGGACCTGTCAAACTAATTTCGCGTTAACGAATCGCAAACGCGACGATCCACCCGCTGTACAATAATAGAATTCCAGAAGTTAGGCTGCAATTATTGTAGCCTGAGGCTATCGAAATAATATGTAGACATTTTTTGCATGTATAGCATGATGAACTCGATTTCGTGCGGAGTTTCACTGTGTGGATAATGCGCGATCTAACTATAAAAAACGAATAAACTTAGGAGTGTGCAGAGGGTCCGAAAAGATACTGCTGCTGAAAACACTTCATCCAACCAGGAGAGATCTATGAACCTTTTTAATCCGAAGGCGGTCGTGACCGCACTTTCAGTTTCCATGGCATCATTGTCAGGTGCTGCGTTCGCTGCAGACTCGGCCGAACCTATCGTAATTCCCACACATAACTGGTCCAGCCAAGTGGTCATGGCGTATGTAATCGGCGGCATGTTTGAGAGCATGGGCAGCAACGTTGAATACGTGCCTGCAGACTCACAAGCCGTTTATGAAGCGATCCGCAACGGCGACGTCACCATTTCACATGAAGTATGGCAGTCCACATTCGGTGCGTCCTTTTACAACGCTATGGAAAAAGGCGGCGTTATCGATGCAGGTACACATGAAGCTGCAACACTCGAAGAAATGGGTGTTCCGTCTTACGTGATCGAAAACAATCTTTGCCCAGGTCTTCCAAACTGGGAAGCGCTAAAAGATTGCCCGGAAGTTTTCGCAACAGCGGATTCTGATGGCAAAGGACGTTGGCTGGAAGGCCCACAAAGCTGGCACGGCGATCTGATGCCAGTGCGTGTTGACGCGCTTGGCCTTGGTGATCTGTATACTGTTAAATTTGCCGGTGGAGCAGACGCGATTTGGGCAGAGCTTGAATCAGCCAAGAAAGAAGGCCGCGGTATTATCACGTTCAACTGGACGCCAAACTTTACCGATGCTGAAGGTTTTGTATTCTTGGAGTTCCCTGGATACACCGATGGCTGCCGCGTTGCTGATGGTGGCGACGGTGCATGTGGATCACCAAAAGGTTGGTTGAAGAAAGCGGCGAACTACAAGTTTCCAAAAACGCACCCTGCTGCATATACAGCGTTTTCAAAGATTTCATTCACAACAACACAAATCGGTCAAATGGCCGCTTTGGTTGACGTAGACAAGCTAAGCCATCAAGACGCCGCTACAAAGTGGTTGGCTGATAACGAAGCTGTTTGGAAGCCGTTTACTGAATAAAATTTAGGTTTTATTTCTGAAACTGCGCCCATCTATGTGGGCGCAGTTTTGCCAAAGCTATTCATTTGAATAGCCTCGTTTGGCGAATAACATTCCTATTGGCACCATCTAAAATAATTGCTCACGCGCAGAACGTGACTTCGACAGGGACTTCAAAATGGCACTTCAATCAACGGATTTAAAATCCGAACCGGTCATCAAGTGTACTTCGGTATATAAGATTTTCGGAGACAACGCTGACAAGATGCTGCGTGCTGCCAATGGAAAAGTTGATGCTAAAACGTTTCAAGACGCGGGCTGTGTTGTTGGCGTAAACAGCGCGTCGTTCGAAGTCTACAAAGGCGAAATGCTTGTCATCATGGGATTGTCTGGCTCAGGCAAGTCTACGCTGCTGCGCTGTATCTCGCGATTGACAGAAACCACGGCAGGCGATATCCACATTGATGGTGAGGACCTGCTTGCCATGAATTCAAAGCAACTGATTGAATTGCGCCGAAACAAGATGGGCATGGTGTTCCAAAGTTTCGCATTGTTGCCGCATAAAACCGTTTTGGAAAATATAGCCTTTCCTTTACAGGTCAAAGGCATCAGCACCCCAGATGCTATGAAACGCGCCAAAGAAATGGTTGATCTTGTTAGCCTGACAGGCCGTGAAACCTACTATCCGCGCCAACTTTCGGGTGGCCAACAACAACGTGTGGGTATCGCGCGGTCACTGGCAGTCGAACCAGATATCTGGTTCCTGGATGAACCTTTTTCAGCACTTGACCCATTGATCCGCAAAGAAATGCAGGATGAATTCCTGCGCCTTCAAGGCGTTTTGAACAAGACCATCTTGTTTGTGACCCATGACTTTGCTGAGGCCCTGCGGTTGGCTGACCGTATCGCCATTATGAAGGACGGCGTGATCGAACAGCTTGATACACCGGCCAACATTGTTTTGAACCCAGCCACCGATTACGTTCGCAAATTTACTGAAGAAGTCCCGCGTGAGAAGGTTCTGAAAATAAAATCTGTAATGGATCCAATTGGGGATCAAACAGATTTCAGTGACCTTACCGTATCTGGCGATGCCATTATCGAAACCGTGGCAGAATCGATCTTGGGTGAACAAAAGCGTGTGCGTGTTTTGGACAAAAACGACAACGTTGTCGGGTCGGTACATTGCGCTAAGATGCTGCACATTTTGTTCAGCCATGACGACGTTCCCGAAGCGCGGGAGTAAGCTATTATGGACTTCATGAAGCATCATCCCAAGCTGACATCTTTTGGTGCGCTGTTGATCGCATTCTTTTTGCTGGTGGCCTTAGTCCCACAGAATGAAGCCAATTATCTTTGGCGTTTTCCGTCGCTTATTGCTTGGTTGCCGGGCTGGATAAATGATTTTGCAGAGTTTCTGATGTTCGATTTCATGCCCGTTGAAATCTATGATCCTGATCTTGAAGACTACGAAACATCCGCTTTGTTACGTGAAATTACACGTGGCTTTTCAGGGGCTGTTCTGGTCCTGATCGAATTCATTCGGGAACTTCTTATTGGTGGTCGAAAGACCATCGTCTTTTTCACAAGCTGGGACTTTGTAAGCGAAAACCCTTGGGCCGTTTGGCCCGCGTTACCTTGGACTGTGGTGACGGCTGGCGCAGTTATTCTGGGTTTTGCATTAAAGGGTAGGGGGCTTGCCCTGTTGGCAGGCGTTGCCTTGACGTATATTTCGGTATTCGGTCAGTGGGAACCTGCAATGCAGACGCTGTCGTTTGTTTTGGTTGCAGCGCCATTGTCGATCTTGTTGGGCCTTTGCCTAGGTGTCCTTGCTTTTAAAAGCCGCGCAGTTGAATCAGCCTTGATGCCTTTGCTGAACGTTGCGCAAACGATGCCGCACTTTTCCTACCTTGTTCCTGTCACCGTGTTTTTTGGTGTTGGTGACCACGCCGGTGCAATTGCGACTGTTATTTTTGCGACGCCACCTATGATCCGCCTGACATTGTTGGGTATGAAAAAAGTACCACTCGAAGTGGTCGAGGCGGGCATGATGAGTGGGTGCACCAATCGCCAAACCCTTTTCCGTGTAATCGTTCCAACTGCGCGTCGCGACATCTTAATCGGCGTCAATCAAGTGATCATGCAATGTCTTGCGATGGCGGTAATTGCATCGTTCATCGGGGCCAAAGGCTTAGGCTATAACCTGTTGTTGGCCCTAAACGGTCTTCGGATCGGTCTTGCGCTGGAATTGGGTATCTGCATCGTTCTTATTGCTGTTGTCCTCGACAAACTATCACTCGCTTGGGCAAACAAACAAACTGACTATTTTGCTGACCTTAGTTTTGGACAGCGCCACGTTTATTTGTTGGTTTTTTTAGCCGTTTTTGTTGCGTGCGTTGTCCTTGCTGTCATCGGAAAACTAATTTTGGGTGAAGGGATTAACTATCTTTATATAATCCCACATTCAAAAGGCATCACGACAGAATGGTTCTGGCAAGCTGGCGTCGATCGGATGGTCGAAAACTGGTATGCGGGCCTCCAAGGCTTTAATCGCGGCTTGATAGTAAACGTTTTGCAGCCAATGAAAAAAGCGTATCTGGCGATGCCTGTCAGCGCCACGTTCTTGCTGGTCATGGGCGTTGGGTATATCGTTGGTGGTATTCGCTCGGCCCTGACCGTCGGCAGCTTCTTGCTATTTATTGCGCTAACCGAATGGTGGGATCGTGCTTTGATCACGGCCTATATGGCATCGTTCGGTGTGATCGTTTCGGTAAGCCTAGGCCTGATTTTAGGATCGCTTTGCGCGCAATCACAACGCGCGTCAAATATCGCGCTTTTGGTCTGTGATACCTTCCAAACCTTTCCGTCCTTTATCTACCTGATCCCCGTTATCATGTTGTTTGGAGTTACGGACACATCTGTCCTGATGGCCGTGGTTATTTATGCGACCATCCCTGCCACTCGTTATACCATCGAAGGAATCCGCAACGTGCCACAGCACTTGTTAGATGCTGGGATGATGTCAGGGGTCACAAAGCTGCAGCGTTGGACCAAGATCGAACTGCCGCTTGCGTTTCCACACATCATGTTGGGTGTGAACCAAACGGTTATTTTCGCACTATTTATGGTTATCATTGGTGCGATGATCGGCACCGAGGACTTGGGCCAATATATCCTGAAAGCACTGTCTGACAAACAAGGTATCGGCAATGGTTTGATGCTTGGATTGTGCGTGGCCTTCATTGGCCTGACTGTTGATCACCTGATCACCCGTTGGGCAAAAGATCGCAGTTCGCAACTGGGATTAAATTAAGCAGATGTTGATGCAAACACCAAAATTGGCGCGTGCTGCCCCAATGTCTTTTCACCGGTTGTTGCAGCACGAATGCAAGCCATCCATCCTAATCCAAATCTATTTTGCGGGTAACTATTTGTCCCCTAAATCCTATTCTTCGAAAGCCGAACCATACTATGCTAGATGATATTTATGCCAAGGTTCAGCCGGGCCCGCCACGTCCCAGCAAAATCTACCTCCCAAGTCAGTTTTCGCTGCCTGCAGGTCACGAACGCTATGTCGTTGAAGGATCGGGAGCTATCCTGGTCCAAGCGGAGGTAGGTGATCAGGTCACCATTACCAACGATGAAGGCGGGCAGGTGTGCGAGCTTATTGCGACGCAACCTGATATTTTTGTTGGTGTTGAAACAACGCAAGCGACTGGGCTGCAGGCATTGCTGAACTCTGGTAACCAATCCTTGCGCGGGATGCGCATGGGGCTGGATGCACGCAGTTTTGATGTCTCTAAGGCCAAAGCCATTCGTCTGTTTGACGCAGATACCCGTGCCAAGGCGGAAGAAACATTCCGCGCCGAAAGTGACGGAGCGATCATTATTGCAGCCCCGGGTGATCCGATGGATCATGAACTGCAAAACACTACCACATCTCTGACGGTTATGATCAAACGTGCGATCATCAAAACCCACAAAGGGTTTGAATTGCCGGATCCCATCGCGGACCCTTTGCAAAGCATCCGAATTCACACGCAAACCGCTGAGTCTTATTTTGTCAAAGCAGGCGATTACATTCAGATTCTCGACGTTGATGGACGTCAATGTTCGGATTTTGAATGCTTTTCGGCCCGCAAGCTGGACAAGGGGATTGAGCACGCGTTGGACGTGACAACGACCCGCACATTGATGGGTCATGCTTATCCAATGCCAGGCCTACATGCTAAATATTATGATCAAGAAATGCTGCCGCTGGTCGAAGTTGTTCAAGACACCTGCGGACGCCATGATGCGTTTGCGATGGCGTGCTCTGAAAAATATTACAACGACATGGGGTATCCTGGTCACCCTAATTGTTCGACCAATTTTAACAATGCGCTGAAAGATTACGGCGTTGCCTCAAGACGCGGTTGGATGGCGATCAACTTCTTTTTCAACACCAGCCTAGATGAACACGGCGTCATGTATTCGGACGAACCGTGGTCCAGGCCGGGCGATTATGTTCTGTTACGCGCGCTGACTGATATCATCTGCGTGTCCTCGGCATGCCCCGACGATACAACTGCCGCAAATGGCTGGAACCCGACCGACATTCACGTTCGCACGTATTCTGGTGTCGAGAAATTCCAACGCTCCGTCGCCTATCGACCAACCCCTGAATCAGAGCTTAAAATGACCAAACAAACCGGATTCCACGATAATTTTGCCAAATACACTCGTAATTTTGTCGAATACAATGGCTACTGGTTGGCCAGTTGTTTCGCTGAAACTGGCCCGATTGAAGAATATCACGCTTGTCGTCAGGACTGTGTCATCACGGATCTTTCGCCGTTGCGTAAATTCGAAATCACAGGCCCTGACGCTGAAGTTTTGTGCCAATATGTTTTCACTCGCAACATGAAAACATTGGCCATCGGTGCAGTGGTTTACACGGCAATGTGTTACGAGTATGGGGGCATGATTGACGATGGCACTGTGTTCCGCTTGGCCAAAGACAACTTCCGCTGGATTAGCGGTTCTGATTATGGCGGAGAATGGATCCGTGAACAAGCTGAAAAACTGGGCCTGAAGGTTCTTGTTCGCTCTTCCACCGACCAATTGCACAACGTCGCGATACAAGGTCCTAAATCGCGTGATCTGCTTCGTAACATTGTTTGGACGGCACCCCACAATCCAGAGTTTGACCAACTTGGCTGGTTCCGCCACACTCCTGCACGTTTGAACAGTGAAACGGGCACAACGTTTGTCTTGTCGCGGACAGGATATACAGGCGAGTTGGGCTATGAAATCTTGTGCCACCCAAGAGATTGCGAAGAGATTTTCAATGCTATTTGGGAAACAGGCAAAGACTACGGGCTAAAGCCGATGGGGCTAGACGCGCTTGACATGGTGCGGGTCGAGGCAGGTTTGATTTTTGCAGGGTATGATTTTAGCGATCAAACCGATCCGTTTGAGGCGGGAATCGGATTTACCGTGCCGCTTAAATCAAAGACGGATGATTTCATCGGACGGGACGCGTTGATCCGGCGCAAAGAACATCCACAGAAGAAACTTGTGGGGCTAGACATCGATAGTGCTGTCGACGTGGGGCACGGTGATTGTATCTATGTAGGGCGGGCGCAAGTGGGCGAAGTCACCTCTGCAATTCGGTCCCCGTTGTTGGGCAAAAACATTGCAATGGCGCGGGTTGATGTGGCGTACGCAGATACAGGCACTGCTTTGGAAATTGGCAAGTTGGATGGGCATCAAAAGCGCCTTCCAGCAGAGGTACGTCCAGACCTTGCCGCTTATGACCCAACAAAATCACGCCCACGGTCGTAATTCAAAAACGCGAATTTTTCAGAAAACGGCCATAAAGCCGAACACCATAACGAAGACAACAACAGATAGGAAAACCATCATGGCCATCATATGGAGACATTCCGTAATCGGACCACGCCACGCAGCCATTGGCGGGCAACTGGAAGACTGGAATGGCATGGGAACGGCATGGTTCTACGACCAAACGCCTGAACGTGCCAAAGCCGACTACGAAGCGATCCGCACTAAGGCCGGATTGATGGACGTTTCTGGCTTGAAAAAGGTCCACATGGTAGGTGCGGATGCAGCGTTTGTGATCGATCGCGTGACAACACGCAACGTCGAGAAAATTGGCGTTGGCCGCGCAAGCTATGCTTCAATCCTGAATGCGGATGGCAAGTTCATCGATGATTGCATCATCTATCACCTTGCAGTGAACACCTGGATGGTTGTGCTGGGCACGGGCGCTGGGATGGAACAACTGACGTCAGTTGCGCTTGCGAAAAACGTGGCTGTTTTGTTCGATGATGATCTGCACGATTTATCGTTGCAGGGACCCTTGGCCGTTGATTTCTTGGCCAAGCACGTTCCGGGCATTCGCGACCTTGCCTATTTTGGTGTTTTGCACGCGAAACTGTTTGGCAAGAACGTCATGTTTTCGCGCACGGGCTATACGGGCGAACGCGGCTACGAAATTTTCGTTGGCGCAAAGGATGCAGTCCATGTTTGGGACAATATTCTGGCCGAGGGCAAGGATATGGGCATCCGCCCATGCCAGTTTTCAACCTTGGATATGCTTCGCACCGAAAGTTATCTGCTGTTCTATCCGGGCGACAATTCCGAAAGCTATCCATTTGAAGATGGTTCTCCGTGTGGCGACACGATCTGGGAATTGGGGCTGGAATTCACAGTTTCACCGGGCAAAACAGGCTTCATCGGGGCCGAGAACCATTATGCGTCTGAAGGACGTGAACGCTTTAAAATCTACGGCGTGCGTCTGGAGGGGACTACACCTGCAGATGAAGGCGCTGACCTTCTGCAAGATGGAAAGAAGATTGGCCACGTGACATTTGGGATGAATTCCGAAGTGAATAAACACAACGTTGGTATCGCACGAATGCCGAAGGATTGTGCTGTTGCAGGCAAAAAACTAACTGTCCGTAATAGTGATGGGACAGAGATTGCTTGTGTCACCGAAGAGATGCCTTTTTACGACAAAGAAAAAGTCATTCGCGCCGCCAAAGGCTAAAGTTAAGAGGGCGCGGATTTTCGTCCGCGCCTCAACTGTCTGCAAGAGGGCAACTATGTCGAAATTTGAATTCCCGACGTCAATCATCAGCCGCCCTGTTTACGGCACACTGAAGGCGCGTTCCGGTAAACACCATCTGATGATTGCTGATGCCGAAGGGGCAGAGGCGATCCTAGATGTCGCGACGCCAGACCTGATGGCCAACAGCCACATCATCTATATTCCACTTGGGACTGATTACGCTGATAAATTACGCGCACTAAGCCCTGCGCAGTTCTATGTGGGGCCGACATATGCCGCGTCAGTCTCGCGTATCCGCCGGGTGTTGGAGCGGTCGAATATGGGGTTAAACATTTATCTGTCGGGGACCGAAGGCCTAATGGGGCAGGCGCAGAACGAAGCGATGCAAGCTGGCTTTGCCCATAGCGCCATTCAAACTGAACATCGCGGTTCTATTGCGCGGCGCATGCAGTGTGTGCATTGCAAAGGTATTACTGAAGACGTCGAAATGGATCCATTTGTGTGTTCACATTGCGGTTTAAACCTGTTTGTGCGGGATCACTATTCACGCCGTTGGGCAGCCTACCAAGGCGTGTGCATTGACGCTGAAGATCCAGGGAATGTTCCAGCATCAAAGGGGATTTATGCCCAAGGAGATGAGGTATGAGCACAGCCCCACAAAAAGCCAAATCAGGTGCTGAGAAACTTGACGTCAAAGTCACGGCAGTTGTGCCTTTAAATGAACTGGTGACGCGATTTGAGTTTCAGCGTCGGGATGGTGAATTGTTCCCGCCTTTCTCTGGCGGCGCGCATACCGTCGTTCAGATGGTAGATGGTGACCGCACCCGCCTTAATCCGTATTCATTGATGTCGGATCCGGCTGATCGCAGCCGCTACGCAATCTCTGTTCGGCGAGATGACGAGGGGCGTGGCGGGTCTTTATTTATGCACCGCAACGTCAAAGTCGGCGACGAGATGGTTGTGACTTATCCGGTCAACCTGTTCTCACTTGATTTACGGGCTAAGAAGCATCTGTTCTTTGCTGGTGGTATTGGGATTACTCCATTTATGGCGATGATCAGCCAGTTGGAACGTACCAATGGCAATTGGGAATTGCATTACGCATGCCGCTCAAAAGCTCTTGGATCTTATGTGGACGAACTGACGTACAAGTATCCCAACAAGGTGCACATATACTATGATGATCAGAAACAAGCGATGGATCTAAAGCAGTTGCTTGAAGGGCAACCACTGGGCACTAATGCTTATGTTTGTGGTCCAAAGGGCATGATTAAATGGGTGCACGCCACGGCTTCCGCTGCTGGTTGGCCTGATGCAAATGTGCTTTCAGAGGAATTTATGGCCCCGGAACCCGGCGCGCCATTTGAAGTGCGGCTGTGCCAATCCGACAAGACGATCACAGTTGGTGAAAATGAAAGCCTGCTGGAAGCCATCGAACGGGCAGGGGTTGATGCCCCGTACCTGTGCCGTGGTGGATCATGTGGTCAATGTGAGACCGACGTCATTAGCGCCGACGGAGAATTCGTGCACCGCGATCATTGGCTGGATGACGTTGAGCACGCGTCTGGCAAGAAAATTATGCCCTGCGTCAGCCGCTTTATCGGCAAATCTTTGGAGCTAGACAGATGACCCTTCAATTCAATGATGAAACATTTCGCGACGATTACACGTTCAAGAATTCACAACGCGCGATAGATCGCTTTCCGTTCCCGTTCCACGAAGACAGCTATATGTATTCAGTGAATATGGAACAGCATCGTGGTGGGCCAAAAGACAGTATTTACGAGATGCGCTTTGATGTAGACGAACATTACGTCGCCGAAATGCGAGACCGTGCATTGGTTCTGGCAGATGATCCGTTACGTTGCCAGTCGCTGCCGCACATGACTTTGGCAGGTTGGGACCTGCTTGAAGTGATTATGGTCTCGAAGTCTGAAGATTATCCCGACCTTTTTGAACTGCACCGTGATGGCGACACTTGGCGCTGGGTTAACAAACCATTGGGCATCGATGACACGTTTACATTCATGGACGAAACCACGTTGCCATACGGCCCGTTGGAATACATCACACGTCAAGCACAAGGGGATTTCTGTGTGCTCGATCAGCGCGAAGAAAATTTGTGGATGGACGCAGGTATGATCACAACACAAGCGGATTGGTCGCTTGATTTTGATCTTGGGATGAACTTTTTTGAATGGCACGCACCTGTGCCTTTGGCACATGAAAAAGGCATCTTCACCCGCGCTTTGAAGTTTCTTCTGAGTATTCAACAGGGCGCGCCTGCACGTCGGTTGAATTGGACAATGACGGTGAACCCATTGCTGGACACTTCGCCTGAGAACTATCACAAATGGGGCATTCAAAAGACTTCCGTCACACCTGAGAATATTGGTACTAAGCAGCACTTACGCGTTGAGTTGCAATCGTTTTTCCGCCTGCCGCGCTCAAACGCTTTGGTGTTCCCAATCCGGTGTTATCTGTGCAGTTTTGATGACTTGATGACTAAGGCGAAATGGGGCCGCCGTTTGCACCGTGTAATCCGTGATCTGCCAGATGAATTGGCTACCTACAAAGGCTTCATCGATAACCGTCAAATGATGTTGGATTACTTGTCGAAGTTTGATGATGGATTGCCGACATCGGACGGTGTGTTCGCTAATGAGGATACAGAGCCAGCGCTTAAGGTTTGAGTGTAGGCGTTTGCGTAGGGGTTAGCCCCACAAAAATATTGGAATAGATCACTTTAGCTTGGCTTGAGAGGGCCGAGCAGTTGAAATCTTATTTGTTCTCAAGGAAGTGATAAGCCTCAAGAATAGTGGTGGTTAGGCCTTCAAAAAAACCGGACACACTGATGTCGATTAGGCTAGAAGGTATGTTCGAGTCATCAGTCGTTATACCTTGTGATGGTTTCACAACAAAAAGTGAGCTTGGGTTTGCGAGTAACTCCCGATGGCTCGCGCCTATGCCGTGTTTCAACACGTTAACCGCCAAATAGTATTGATGAACCCGTTCAGCGAGGTCAGTTTTTCCATTTTCCACTAACAACGCTTTCAATTTACGTGAAAACGGACCTCGCTTAAAATGGTGCTGCATCCGCGCTTCGAAAATTGAGAAAATATCGACCGTCGCTAATTCAAGGGCAATGGTCGCCGCGTGAATTTCTTCAGCCTGAATGTCTGATCCGTCCATAAGGTTTTGAATTTCAGAAATGCGATCCTCAGATGTCTTTGCGCTGGTTTGGGCCGCTGCGACCAGTTCAGGCAGACTTTGTGACGTTTCCATTGCTCATTCTCCTAAAGTTATCCCCTCCTTTAAGGCATAGGGTCAGGAATGATAGTGTTAGGAGTAAGAATTTCCGCTCCGAAAGGCTTGGATTTGGACATATAGTCGCGATGACATAGAATGAATGCTTTTGTTAGTTTTCAAAGATACCAGCAGGTGCACCATCGATACTGGTTAAATTCTTCTTTTTCCAAAAGGCCCGTAGTTTTGCAGATTCCATCTCGGCGTACCACGGTTCTAGGTCAGTTTTGCCACGGTTTCGTACCACTGACATTTTAGGGACGCTGCTGCCGCAGGACGTCTTGACAAGGTCGATATCAAGTACAAAATATTACGTGCGTTTGCGAAGTCTGGAAAAAGGGCATGAAGTTCTACCCATTCTGGATCGCGTGAATGGACGACTTTGGCATTGACGTACGTGCGCAAGATCAGGTGATCGCCCCTAAATACACAGAACATCAACGCCATTCGTGGGTTTTGTAGCATATGTGCGGCAATTTCATTACCGCTTCCCGTTAAGCTAAGCCAGAAGACCTTTTGATCTCAAATAATACGAAGTGAATCCAGTCCCTTGGGAGAGACGTTAACATGGCCATCAGGACCTGCAGTGGCGACAAAAAACATCGGCTGTTCTTCAATGAACGCGCGAAAGGATTTGTTAAGTTTTTCGGTCTTAACGCCCATGTCATTGGTTGATATTTTTCGGTGAAGTGTTGGGCGC
This sequence comes from uncultured Paracoccaceae bacterium, assembly GCA_905182355.1. Lineage (GTDB taxonomy): Bacteria > Pseudomonadota > Alphaproteobacteria > Rhodobacterales > Rhodobacteraceae > Ascidiaceihabitans. The sequence continues at coordinate 13,908 of CAJJBH010000100.1, forward strand.
ACCTTCTAAAGTGCGTCTACAATTTCTGATGACTACTATTGCCGCCCTTTTGTTACGCATTTATCAATCACATCGTACGAGATGTTGTTCCCAAGTTTAGAAAAATCTCCGTGTTCAAACATGCTGGTTGATAGGTTGTGAACGGCCGAGTGTGTGGCCGTGGCCAACGCCATTCCCAACGAAATGCGTGCAACACCGGCCTTGGCAAAGTCCTGCAATGAAAGGTGTTCCACTGTGCTAATGCCAACATTCACGGGAACTGAAACGCTGCTGCACACCTTTTTGACCGCATCCAAAGTGTTCAGGTAAGGAACATATACGCAGTCCGCGCCTGCCGCTTCAAATGCTTGGATGCGTCGGATTGCTTCGTCCAGATCATACAGGCCATGCATGAAGCCATCTGCGCGGGCTACAAGCACAAAGTCATCTGTTAGCGCACGTGCCTTTGCACTGGCCGCGCGAATACGTTCAACAGCAAGGTCGAACCCGTAAGCCGTTAGGTCCGTCAGCGATATATCTTCAATCGAAATACCTGCTAATCCAACTTCTGCCGACAGTTTAACAGTCTCTTCCATAATGTCAGGGGTATCGCCAAACCCGTTTTCAAAGTCGCCAGAAATGGGAAGTGGGTTAGCTGATACAATATCTTCTGCGTGTGCAAGCGCCTCGTCCCTTGTGACAGTTCCTCAGTCTGACCGCCCTAACGTAAATGCATGTGCCCCAGAGGATGTCGCAAGTGCCTTTGCGCCAAGTCCAGCGAGCAAACAGGCTGTGCCGCGATCCCAAGCGTTTGCTAGAATAAACGGATTGCTCGGGCTGTGACGATTTCGAAACGCGTGCGGCATTTGAGTTTTCCTTTGTTAACACTGTTTGCAGATCAACAATAAAACAAAACTACTGACAACAGCGTGTCAGTAGTTTTCGGTTGAAAACGACACAATAAGCCTAAAGCTTATCTATATATCAAAGCCTTGCACTCAAAGTTCTTTGCACTTGCATCAACCTTTTCTGAATACCCATACGGGCAGCTATTAAAACAGCCCGTGCGGCCATGTTTGTGCCAGCAACGAAGCACTTAACTGGCAAATAACTGACCTGATTTACGTCATAGAGTTAAAGCCAAACATATTGCCCTCAGTGTCTTGGCACAGGGTAATCCACCCAAATTCACCGATGGAAAACTTTGGGCGAACAACGATGCCAGCTGCCTTGGCAACCCGTGCTTCTTGGACTGCACAGTCTTCTGCCATAAAGTAGATGATCGTGCCTCCGATACCGGGATTGGCGTGGGGTGATTTTGTCAAAGCACCACCTGCACCACCTGCACCATATGCGTTCATGTCTGCAGGAACACTCATCATCTGAGATTCGCCCGTTGGGTCACCCATTGCTTCCAACTTGGTGCCCAAGACAGTTTCATAAAAAGCTACGGCGCGGTCCAAGTCCTCTACATAAATGTCAAACCAACCAACTGCGTTCATTTTAGTCATGTCAAATTCCTTTGTTTTGTTTGTTATGACACTTAACTAACAAGCCGCAGGGGGTGTGTATTGTAGATATCAGACATCAAACTTTTGCAAATATTTCCCCGGCGTGTACCCTGTTGTTTTGCGAAAGGAGTGGATGAAATGGGACTGATCCGCGTAAGACGAAGTATCGCTGCCATTTAAAATTTGCTGTAAAAGCAATATTTTAAGGAAATCATGGGGTGCAAACCCAGTGGTGCGTTTAAGGTTTCGTTGCAATTGGCGCGGGGACAATTGGGATACGTCGGCCATGTCAGCCACAGTATGAATATCACTCATATTTTGAAAAATATTTTCTGTCACTGGATTGGCGACCACAAGTCCATCTTCGATCAATTGTTCGACAAGTGTAGCCAGTTTTATTTTCTGCTCTGTAAAGTCTGAATTGGTAAGATCATTGTTAATTTTGATCAGGGGAAGGTCGCCCATATATGGGGTGTCAAGCATACCGTGCGCAATTTGATCAAGGTCGCCCTGCCATACGCCGGGCAAAAAAACGGACGTTCACAAAGTGAAATGTTTGCCCCAAGTTGAATTCTTCAGACACTGCCCGTAATTTGGAAACGCCTGTAATTTTCTTATTCAGTTGGTCAAAGACGATATAAGTGCATGCATCTGGCAAGGCGTGAAATCTATAGTCGTTCGCCAATACACCGTCTGTCTTTAGCTCCAGAAAACGATGCACGACCCCACTTAAATGATTGGGTGGTTTTACCTCGACGAACTGCACGGACTGGACTGTCTTTTCTATTCCGTTCCCTTTTATGTCGTACATATGTGCTGTGCTTTCTAGGTTCAGTGGGCCTATGCCAACACCCATTTTTAACTACAGGTCTTGGAAGGGCAAAGGTTTTGACGGCTGAAGCGACAACAATTACGTAAAGTAGGTCGAAATAAAGCTGGCTTAAGTAACCAATAAAGTGGAACGTGATCATTCAAAGATGGACCAATGACTATCCAATGGGGGGATTATGATGACCAAGGTGACAATGACCATCAACGGCAAATCAGTTGCTGGGGATGTTGAAGGCAATACATTGCTGGCTTCGTTTTTGCGTGACGATCTACATTTGACTGGCACGCATATCGGATGCGACACCTCCCAATGTGGGGCCTGCGTGGTTCACGTGGATGGTCGTGCCGTAAAATCATGTACAATGTTTGCAACAGAAGCCAACGGTGCTGAAGTTGCGACAATCGAAGGGCAGGCTGCTGCTGACGGAACGCTGAACGTGATCCAACAAGCGTTCCAGGATCATCACGGTTTGCAATGTGGGTTCTGTACCCCCGGCATGGTGATGTCGACGGCAGCATTGCTGAAAGACAACCCGAAACCGACGGTAACAGAGGTACGCACATATCTTGAAGGCAACATCTGCCGCTGTACGGGTTACCACAATATCGTCAAAGCAATCATGGCTGCATCTGGACAAGACGTGTCTGCTATCGCTGCCGAATAATCATAATTTAAGGGGAGGATATTTCATGCCCAAAGATGGTGGAATAGGTGCCGCAACACTACGCCGCGAGGACGTACGGTTCTTGACCGGTGCAGGTCAGTATTGCGATGATATTAAAGTATTTGGTCAAGCATCCGCGATGTTTGCCCGTTCAAACGTAGCGAATGGTGTGATCAAAAGCATCGATACGACGGCTGCGGCTGCGATGCCGGGTGTTTTAGCGATCTTTACTGGTGAGGATTTCGTCGAAGTTGGTGGTAACCCTGCTGGTTGGTTGATCAACTCGCGTGATGGTACGCCAATGCACGAACCAAAACGCCCTGTTTTGGCGCATGGCAAAGTGCGTCATGTCGGCGATGCTTACGCAGCTGTAATTGCTGAAACACCTGAGCAAGCAAAAAACGCGATTGAGGCGATCGAAGCTGACATCGAAGAATTGCCCGCCGTCGTAAACATGAAAGACGCGCTTTCGGGTTCGAACTATGTGCATGATGAAATCGGTACAAACCAGTGTTTCGACTGGGGTTGGATCGAAGACAATCGCGATGCCACTGATGCCGCTATCAAAGGCGCACATCACGTCACGACGTTGGAGTTGGTGAACAACCGTTTGGTACCAAATGCGATGGAACCACGCTGTTCGATGGCGCAGTATAATCGTGCAAACGATGAATATATTCTGCACACGACCTCGCAAAACCCACACCTTACGCGCCTTCTTATCTCCGCTTTTGTATTGGGTATTCCTGAAAACAAATTGACGGTCATCGCACCTGATGTTGGCGGCGGTTTTGGGTCCAAAATCTATCACTACGGCGAAGAAGCTTTGGTGCTTGCCGCTGCTAAAAAATTGAACCGTCCTGTGAAATGGACAGCTGATCGGTCCGAGGCATTTTTGACAGATGCGCATGGTCGCGATCACGTCACCAAGATCGAATTGGCAATGGATGCTGAGGGTAACTTCTTAGCGTTCCGTACCGAAACTTTGGCGAATGTTGGCGCATATTTGTCCAACTTCTCGACCGCGACACCAACGTTCCTTCATGGGACGCTGATGGCAGGTAACTATACGGTGCCGAATGTTTATGTGAACGTGAAAACGGTATTCACGAACACAGCACCAGTGGACGCTTATCGTGGCGCTGGTCGGCCTGAGGCGACGTATTCTCTAGAACGTGTCATCGACATGGCTGCGCGTGAGATCAGGATGGATCCGGTCGAGTTACGTCGCAAAAACTTCATCAAGCCTGATCAATACCCGTTCGCATCAGCCGCTGGTCTTGAATATGATAGCGGCAACTACGATGCCTTAATGGATAAGATGGAAGTAGTTGCAGACAAGAAGGGGTTTGAAGCCCGACGGGCGGAATCCGAATCCAAAGGTCTGTTACGTGGATTTGGTGTGAACGCTTACATCGAAGCCTGCGGTATCGCGCCTTCTAATCTTGTTGGTATTCTGGGCTCTCGCGTCGGTCTATATGATGCCGCGACAGTTCGGGTAAACGCCACTGGCAGCCTTTCTGTCATGGTTGGTGCACACAGCCACGGCCAAGGTCACGAAACTGCATTCCCGCAAGTTGTTGCCGAAATGTTGGGAATCGATCCTATGAGCATCGATATTGTTCATGGTGACACGTCAAAAATCCCCTTTGGGATGGGTACCTATGGATCACGATCCTTAGCTGTCTGTGGTTCCGCTGTTGTGCGAGCGACAGAGAAGATCATAAACAAAGCCAAGAAAATCGCGGCACATATGCTTGAAGCATCTGAGGGTGATATTGCGTTCAATGATGGCGCATTTTCGGTAGCTGGAACTGACAAATCAGTCAGCTTTGGTGAAGTTGCTTTTAAAGCTTATGTGCCACATGAATTTCCGCTTGAGGACATCGAACCGGGCTTGGAAGAAACGGCGTTCTACGATCCCGCCAACTTTACCTACCCATCGGGTGCCTATTGTTGCGAGGTCGAATTGGACCCTGAAACGGGCAAGGTTCGCGTTGATCGCTTTGCAGCCGTTGATGACTTTGGTAACATCGTTAATCCGATGATTGTGACAGGCCAGGTTCATGGTGGTCTTGGCCAAGGTATCGGCCAGGCGATGCTTGAGAACACGACTTATGATGAAAACGGTCAGCTTCTGAGCGCGTCTTACATGGATTACACCATGCCGCGTGCTGATGACCTGCCATTTTATACGGTCGATCATTCGCAAGGTACTCCCTGCACCCATAATCCGCTTGGCGTAAAAGGCTGCGGCGAGGCGGGGGCAATTGGGTCACCACCAACAATCGTGAATGCTGTGATTGACGCTATGCAATCTGGCGGCAAGAACGTCACACATATCGACATGCCCGTGACCCCACATCGTGTGTGGTCGGCCATGCAGAACGCTTAGGAGAACAGAACACATGTATGCATTTGACATAGAGTGTCCAACGACAATTGCCGAAGCGGCGCAAGCTTTGGGTGGTGAAAACCAAGCTTTGAGTGGGGGACAGACGTTGATCCCAACACTTAAAGCCCGATTGGCCAGTCCAGAGAAACTGGTTTCTCTGACGGCTATCGCCGAGATGAAAGGCATCTCATCCGCTGGAGGTGTGCTAAGTATTGGTGGGGCGACCTGCCACGCAGATGTGGCCGCTGACGGCAGCTATAAGGCGTTGTCCGAATTGGCGGCGCACATCGGTGACCCTGCAGTGCGCAACCGAGGGACCATTGGCGGTTCGGTCGCCAACAATGACCCAGCGGCTTGTTATCCCGCGGCCGCATTGGCATCAGGTGCAACAATCGTAACCAATACACGTGAAATTGCGGCTGATGATTTCTTTCTTGGAATGTTTGAAACTGCTTTGGAAGAGGGCGAAATCGTTACGGCGGTAAAGTTCCCAATCCCAGAGAAAGCCAACTACCAGAAGTTTGTCCAACCTGCGTCACGCTTTGCATTGGTTGGTGTCTTTGTGGCTAAAACGACGGACGGTGTTCGTGTCGCAGTCACCGGGGCGTCTAATGAAGGTGTGCATCGCTGGACTGCGGCGGAAGAGGCCTTGAACGCTAGTTTCGCGGTATCCGCTTTGGATGACCTTACCGTTTCAGCAGACAACTTAATTGCTGATTTGCATGGTTCACCTGAATATCGGGCCCATCTGATAAAAGTAATGACGGGTCGCGCAGTTTCTGCCGCGTCTTGATTTAAGTTGGTAAAAGAAAAAAGCCCCGCAGTATTTGCGGGGCTTTTTTTATTCAGGTTCAGCCTGCAGATTACAAAGTGATCCAGAACCTTGCGAAACCATCAGGCCCGTCGCCAGCTTCTTCGATATTGATGTCGATCAGATCCAGATAGGCGTTTGCTGCTGGCCCTGTGTCAAACAACACGCTGGTTCCGACCATCGGTTTAAGCGACCAATTGCTGTAGGCGCGTGGGCTTATAGTCCCTTGTTCAGCGATATAGCGCATGATCACGTCGCGGTTGGTGGCTGGGCCTTCAAACTCAGTGGTCTCTGGTGTGGCGCCTGGGAAATTACCACCGCCACCTGCACGGTAATTGTTGGTGGCAATAATGAATTCAGCCCTCATGTCTAGTGGTGCGCCATCGTAACTTAGATCGACGATGCGTGAGGCATCAGCATCCAAAAGCACGCCTTTAATGTCATATTTGACGGTTGCGACAGATCAATTTGATAGGTCACGCCGTCGATCACATCAAAATTATAACTTGGAAAACTTGGTTTAAGTAGCACAACATCCTGCGCACCAGCGGCCACTTGATTGAAAACACCAGCCAAGCGTCCCAGCCAATCTTTGACCTGTTGGCCCGTCACCCGCCAGTGCGTGCAGTGTTTGGGTAAAAATACAGGTCCGATACATTTTTGATCGCAACATCGCCCTTTGGCACGTCGGTAAAGTATTCGGGTCCGCCGCG